>JAGBQM010000022.1 GCA_017632855.1 Aeriscardovia sp. | reverse complement strand
TTCCCTTTCTTCTTCCAACTTCACTTCCACAGTAGGATCAGACTTTCCCTATACCTACCAGGCTGAAGCCTATCTTCCATACGGCAATGCAAATTTTGAGCAAGAGTTTTCTTCCGCTTTCGCCAATGAAAGGGGATCTATATTGAAGGGAAGCGATCATAAACAGGCGTTCCCCACTGTACCTGACGTCGTCTTCTCCCTTTCAACCCCCGGCCAGACCGTCGTGCAAAGCAGCATTAAAGTAAACGGACTTTCTCTTTCTTCCCTGCAGGGAGCCTCGGATTCCCTTTCGGGTTCCAGCCTCAAAGTAACTTTAAATCCTGCGGCCATAGCGGACATAATCAGCAAGGGAAGTCTTCCCCTGCCTTCTTCGGGTATGCTTACCCAAAACGGGGTGACAAACCACACCCTCTCCATAGAGTGGCAGGCCTACCTGAACACTTCTTTTACTTCCTCAGCCTCTTCCACCTACAATTTCACATATAAAATGGATCCGATAATTTCTGACCCTGGAGATATAGATTATATACCGTCCAAGTCCTATTCCAATCTTTCTCTAACCCCCGAAGTTTCAACCAATGGCCCTGCCGATAACTCCGCGCCTTCTTCTCCTTCCCCCTCAGAGGACTCTTCTTCTACAGGATTATGGTTTAAGACCCTTTGGAAAAATGGGGGAGCTCCCGCCACGGGAGCCAAATTCAGCGTGCAAAATTCTTCGGGCCAATACTTAACCCCGGTAGAGGATAACGGAACCTTTGAGGGTTGGGGGTATTCTTCTTCTCCGTACGACTTTGAAGAGCAGAATAAGGATGCGCTTTTTTCCATGGGAGGCCTTCAAAACGGGACCTACACGGTAACGCAGATAGCTCCTCCTGCAGACGCCCTGCCCTCGGACGCCCCGCTCTCTTTCTCCTCCGCTCTTTCCTTCTCTTCTCCCGAGGCCATAGAGACGGTTAAAGATCCCCAAAACCTATTGGATTCCTCCCTGGATACCGTTTATTACGGTTCCATTCCAACTCCCCACCTCCCCATAACGGGAGGCAAGGGCATTTTAGGGCTTTCTTTAGCCTCTTCCTTCCTCTTCCTTTTGGGCATGGGAAGCTGGTGGGGAATTAGAAGGAGGAGATCTCGTGGAGCTTCTCCCTCTTCTAAGAAGCATGGGTTTTAGCCGTATTGCCTAATATTCCTTAGAACACGTAAAGGATATTAAGCGCGGAGTGGCCACAGACTTTACCTGCCTTTCGCACTTCCCAATTTGCTTTCCCGGAATTTGGATTTTAGTACACATATTTGGGTATTAGGGCTCCTTTCCCGATGCATAGACGTCAGGGGCCTACATGGGGCGGCGAGGCTCCCTTTTCCCCCTTTCGGTTAGAAGTTAAAAGGAAATCTTATGCGTAGCTGGCCTTTCTGGAAAAATGGAGGCGCGGCAAAAGCAGCTTTTTTGTCTTTCGCTTGTCATATTGAAGAGTTTCATGAAGCAGTACCCTCCTATTTCTCCTTTACCTTTCAGTTTTCGCATTTTTCCAGCCAACTTTATTTGGCAAAGCGGCGGGCGTGATAAAGTAAGGAAAAGCCGATTTGGAATTGTATGATATTACAAGCACTTGCATCGGCGGAGAAAATTAACAAAGGTAAGGGCGCATTAAAGGGAGAAAAATGTTTTTTAAAAGTGCCAAAAGGATGAAAAAAAATATAAGGGCCCTTCTCTCTTCAATCCATATAGATCCCATTCGCGCAGATCCTCCTTCCCCCAAGAAAGAAAGCTCTATATCAAGGCCGCTTGAGGAAAGCGTAGAAGAGTATGCCAAGGCCCATGCCTCATTGGAAAAAAGGAAGAGAGAAAAAAGGCTTGCAAGGATGAAGCGTTTTATAGAGGAAATGGAATAGAATTACAAAAATATAAATTAAAGGCTAGGCAGGAAATAACGAAAGGAAGAAGATGGCCGAAAGAAGCCTCAGAGGAAGAAGCATAGGGGCAAAGAGCCTGGAATCTGACGAGGGGGTGGTTTTGGCGGCAAGAAGGGAAGTGACGTACGTGTGCCCTGAAGGGCACAGGACCATCGTCCCTTTCGCGATTCAGGCCGCAGCCCCATCTACGTGGATCTGCCACTGCGGAAAGACGGGTATTCAGGAAAACAGCGAAGAAGATTTGCTGGAGAGCGGAAAACCGAAAAGATCCCACTATGACATGCTTTTGGAAAGGCGCTCGGAAGAAGAGCTAAAAGAGCTTCTTGCCTCGAGGCTGGAAAGGCACGCCAGCGGAGAGGACCTTCTGGATTAGGGCCTGTCTTTCAGATAAAAAAGCATTTTAAAGCGCCCTATCATTATGGCGTCTCCGCTGTGAAGCTCGAGACTGTCTATGCGGGACCCGTTTACATAGGTGCCGTTCAAAGAATTCAGATCCTTAAGGACGTAAGTGCCGCCGAGCTTCGTAAAGAGGGCGTGGCGCCTGGAGACGGTAGGGTCGTCGAGCAGGATATCCGCCTTAAGGCTCCTTCCTACGCTTATGGAAGGCTCGTCCAAGAGGTATCTCACATTTTGGGAAAACCCGCTGACCGCTATAAGGAGGGCGTTTCCTTCCTTCAGTTTCTCCATAACTTCCAGATCCTGGGCGGTAAGCGATCCCTCTTTTGCCAGAGCCGCCGGCACCTTTACGGGGGGGAGCCCCATTACGGTGCGTTCTGACTCCTTTTCTTCGTCCATTAGTGTTTCCTTTTCTTAAGCAGTCCTATTCCTTGGGATATATACACTATGCCGGCCATACAGTAGAGGCCGATTCCCCAGTAGCAGCTGGCCATGCCGAAGCAGTAGAAGGAAAAAGAGGTGATGGAGGAAAGGGGAATCGCGTGGGAAATTATGAGGCAGGGTATGGCTACCAAAAGCACGAACGTCCCGACTTTCCCCACAAAGTGCACAGGCAAAGGGCCGTAGCCTTTATTCGCCAAAATCAGTACCTGGACGCCTATTACAAAGTCCCGGCAGCAAATCACTATCAAAATCCACCAGGGAAGGATGTGCACCACGCCCAAGGCTATGCAGGAGCAGATAATAAGGAGCCTGTCGGCTATGGGGTCCAGCATTTTTCCCAGAACCGATACCTGGTCGAATCTTCTGGCCACATATCCGTCCACCCCGTCGGAAACTCCGGAAATAGCCATAATAATCAGAGACCACACCAGATGGTTGGAGCCTATAAGCCATGCAATCACCGGTATTGAGGAGATGCGCAGAAAGCTGATGAAGTTGGGAGCCGTCCAAACCTTCCTGGAAACTTCTACGTTTTGGGTCTCTGAATCTGGCATATTTTAGGCTCTTTCCGCTATTTCCCTTAATTCTTTTATGGCTTGGCCGCGATCTTTCTCGCCGTAAATGGCGGAGCCGGCAACGACTATGCTGGCTCCCGCCCTGCAGGCGGGGCCTATGGTTTGCTTGTTGATCCCACCGTCTATTTCTATCTTAATATCCAGCCCCCTATCTTCTATTTCCTTTTTTAGAGTTGAAAGTTTTGAAAGCTGGGAGGGGAGGAATTTCTGCCCTCCGAATCCCGGTTCCACGCTCATAATCAGTACCGAGTCGAACTCGTTTAGAATTTCTGAAAGCCCCTCCAGCCCCACTGCGGGGTTCAAGGCGCAGCATGCCTTTATCCCTTTTTCCCTAATTTTTCTGGCGAGCCTTATGGGCGCGCGGGAAGCTGCAAGGTGGAAGGTGATGCTTTCAACATTTTTGAAGGCGTAGTCTAAAGAGAAGATGTCAGGGGAATCTATCATGAGGTGGACGTCTAGGGGCAAAGGAGAAACCTCGGCAATCCTTTTCACTACCGGGGCCCCTATCGTAAGGTTCGGGACGAAATGAGCGTCCATCACATCCACATGTACAAGATCGGCGCTTTTTATGGCCTCTAGCTCCGATTGGAGGTTGCAAAAATCCGCTGAAAGAATACTTGGAGCAATCTTGATATTCATAAGTGACGATTTTATTTTCAAGGCTGATTTCAATCAACTTTTCAAAAGCCGCGATCCGGCTGCCAAAAGCGGTTTCCTTACCCAAGAACCTATGGAGGAGAGGATGAGGGTGTAAATGAAAGTGAGGAGGGAAGCGAAAACGAAGAGGGCGAGGAAGGGAAAGAATCCCGGAAGGGAGAGGCTGTTTATTACCGGGAAAATTAAAAGGTGCCAAAACGAGGTGAGCATGGACTGGAATATGTAAAAGCCTAAGATGCCGTTGGCGAAGAATGTGATGGCCCTTGCGAACTTAAATTCGGAATTTTTCTTCTCCCTGGCAGCCGAGAGGAGGAGAAGTGAAAATGCCGCTCCGAAGGATATGAGGGATGTCGACTTGAATGAAAGCTCTCCCGCCATTTTCCAGCTTTGGGCCAGGGCGCATATAAAGGTTGTGATAAGGGCCGAAAAGAGGCAGATTAGGAAAATTTCCCGGTTCCTTTTCCTGTTTTGGCTCCATTCTTTTTCCCCTGCGAGCCCAGCCAGGCAAAATCCCCAAAAATAGGTGGCCGCGCTCATAAGCTTTCTCCAGCCGTCCAGAGCGTGGTTGACCCCTCCTTGGGAAAAGAAGGCTATGAAGGCGTTGCAAAGGAAAGTTAAAACGAGGATGATTCCGATAAATAGGGGCCATCCCTTTTTCCATTTATTTTGCAAAAGGGCCGCAAAGGGAGAAAGAACGCAGAAAATCAGGTAGAGCCAGATAAACTCCAGATCCGACCCCAGCCAGCGCATCCCGTTAAGCTTGGCCGAAGGCATCCGGCAGACAAAGTGCAGAAAAATGGTAAAGATTGCAAATACTATGACGGATCCCACTATCACTATGCATCTTCTGCCAACCGATCGCAATTGGCCCATCCAGAATCCGCGCCCTATTTCCTTTATCGCGTGGGGTATCAGGAAAAATCCCGAAATCATGTAGAAGATGAAGTTTCCCATGCTTCCCAAAAAATTTATCAGCCCCATGCCCCAGAGGGCTATGAAGGAGTTTTTCATGCCCGTGCTTATCCCGGAAGTAAGCGCCCCGTAGGCCAGGGCGTTGAAATAGGGGACGAAGGTATGGAAAATGGCGATAGAAAAAATGGCAACACACCGGAGAAGCTCTATATTCAGGTTCCTCGCCTTGGGTTTCATCCTCTTCTCTTTCTGTCGACCGGGGATGGTTCTGGTATACTTTAAACCGTCATGCCGTTTTAGCTCAGCTGGTAGAGCGTCTCTCTCGTAAAGAGAAGGTCAACAGTTCAAGCCTGTTAAACGGCTCCAGGGCACGAGTGGCGGAATGGTAGACGCGCAGGATTTAGGTTCCTGTGTCCTAAGACGTGAGGGTTCGAGTCCCTTCCCGTGCACTCGGCTTAATTTTAAACAAAACACATGAAAAAGCCTTCCGCTCTGGAAGGCTTTTTCATTGCCCTTTCGGGCCAAAAAAATGGGGTGGGCAACGTGATTCGAACACGCGACCTTCTGAACCACAATCAGATGCTCTACCGACTGAGCTATGCCCACCATGTACCGTAACAGTATACCATCAGCCTTTATTTATGCCTAGATTTTTTCCGCAACTGGTGATTTCTGCGCATGCTGTCGACTATTATCCATACTCCCAGGCAAAACGCCACAACGTAGCCCAGCATGCCCACTATCGGTATTCCAAATACCACGGGCCTTATCCGCGCGTAGTAAACGATGGAGGAACCTACGAAAAGCCCGGCTATTATTATCGCCATGGCCAAGCGGTCGATTATGTAGCTCAGCTGCCTTAGAGGGGTTTGCGATCCTACGAGTTCGGCATTGATTTTCAAATTCCCCCGCGTCAGCTGCTTTACGGCCGTTTTAGAGTAAGAGAGGGATTCCATGAGGCCGTGAGCGGCCTGGAGGCTTTCGGAGGCCAGGGAGGAAACCTCCTTTTTCACCCCTTTCCTCATCCCGTTTTCCTTCAGGTGGTTTTCTATTATCTCCACCATATTCACATCCGGAATGAACTCGGAAATCGTGCCTTCAAGAGTGACGAGGGCCCTGGAGACGAGGATGAGGCTCGAAGGGATCTCAAGGCCGTTTCTTTGCATGAGCTGGAGTAGGGAAAGGATAAACTCCCCCATATTCAAGTCCTCCAAATCCACGGTGGCGAAATTTGAAACTACTATGTCGATATCGGAAAGGAGGTTGGCCCGGTTGATTGAAACGGCCGTGGCTGGAGGGGAAAGTTTTAAAAGGCTTTCTTCTATGCTGGCCGAGTCCTGGATGGCCAGGGCGAAAATGATGTCTTTAAGGATGCTTCTGGTGTGGGCGTTCAGCCTTCCCATAATGCCCATGTCTATAAGCACGATTTGCCCGCCCCTTATTATGATGTTTCCGGGATGGGGATCGGCGTGGAAAAACCCCTGGTCTAAGATCTGGGAGGCGTAGTTGTCTACGAGCTTTGTGCCTATTTCTTTCAGGCTGTAGCCCTCTTCCTCCAATTCCTTGGTATGAGCGAGCGGGATGCCCTGGATGTAGTCCATAACCACCACCTTGTGGGTGCAAAGGGACATGTACACTTTAGGGCAGTCCATGTATGCGAATCGATCTGTAAATTCCCTGAATTCCTGCAGATTTCTGGCTTCCACCAAAAAATCCGTCTCCATCCTGAAGCTTGTCCAGATCTCTTCCACTACCCCTTTAAGGTCGAAAAACTGGGAGTCTTTGCCGATACGCATGGCGAATTTTACGACCGACCTTATTATCGCTATATCTTGGGCCATCATTTCCCGCACTCCCGGCCTTTGCACTTTGACTGCCACCGATTCGCCTGTGACGAGCTTGGCGTAGTGGACCTGGGCTACAGAGGCCGAACCCAGGGGTTTTCGGTCGATAAAGTCAAAGATTTCCGAAAGGTTCCTTCCGTATTCGCGCTCCAAAGTGTTTAAAACCGTGCTGTAAGGCATGGGATCGGCATGGGATCTTAAGGAGGCCAAAGCCTCGCAATAGGCTTGGGGGAGAATTTCCGATCGCATGGAGAGAATCTGGCCCACCTTCACGAAAGTGGGCCCCAGGGCCTGCAATATTTTGCACAGTTTTTCAGGGCTCATTCCCCTGAGGGCATCGTATTTCCTTAAGACCCCTATTATTTCCCCGATTCGCTTCAGCCTTCCGTTTTTCGGGGGTTTTTCATATCCTGAGGCGGACAGGTTCTCAAGTCTGCCGTATAGACTTTCCTGTTTTAGGCTCAATTCTACTTGCCAGCCGGATCGCTTTCAGCTGCTTGCTCCGGAGAGCGGGACTGAGGGTCGGTTTTGCCGCATTCCTCAGATTTCGCCTCATCCTCTTTTTTGGCGTCCGAGTCAGCGGGCTTTTGCGTTCCGAAATCCGTCTCTTCTTCCTTGTCTAGCTGGTCGGAAATCTCAACCACTTTTTTTACGAACTCTTTCCTCTGTTCTACAGTCATGGATTTCATGTACTTTAGCAGCACTCCGCCCCTCAGGTTTTCAGCTCCCGTCTGCACCTTGTGAGCCAAAGCGCTGTTTAGCTGCTTTCCCTCTTCGACGGTGATTTCCCCTTTGCTTACCAGCTTGTTGACTATCTCTTCGCCTTTGTCGGCGGCGCTGCTCACCGCCCCCAGGCCCGCCAGAAAGATCTTCTTGGCATCCGATCCAAGGTCTTCAAAAATACCCATTTTTCTCCTTCGCAAGGTTGGTTTGCTTTAGTACCATTTTACCGAATTGACATTTCTATTTTTTCGCAGATTCGCGTGGTACAATCTTTGCGTACCTTTGGGCGATTAACTCAGCTGGCTAGAGTGCCACGTTTACACCGTGGATGTCGGGGGTTCGAGTCCCTCATCGCCCACTTCGAGCAGCCGCGCGTTCATTTAACGCAGCGCTTCCAATATGTTAAAGCGACATTCCCCTCGGGAATGATTGATCTCAGGATGAAGAGCCATGAAGCCCGAGTTGACGGAAAAGCAGATAAAAGAGATAAGGGTTTTGCGTCGAAAGGCCATTAGGCGAAGGCAGGTTATAGTCCTTTGCCTTATAGTCGTCATTTTAATCATGTTTTTCTGCGCGCTGGGTTTGCATTTTTCCGTCGCCTACACCCTGATCCCCATTTTTATTCTGGCCGCAGTTGTCGTTCTTGGCATTCGCGCTTCCAGGAAGGCTGTGGCATGGGAAAAGAAAATCTCCGAATCTTCAAAAAAGCCCAAACAGGAAAAAACTCCAAAGTTTGATTCCGATGACGAAGCTCCCACTTTCATACTTCCCGCCCAGCAGGCCGATGAAGTCCAATTTAGCCTGGGTCCTGCAGACAGCGGGATAAAAAGCCTGGATTTGCGCGCTTTCGACCAGGCCGGAGGCTCCGGGCGCCAGGAAAAGGAAAACGATCTCGAAAAGGCCGATCTCATCTAGCCTTCCGCTTTTAGCACTTATTTTGTAAGAGTGCTAAAAAATGAGATATCCTATATCCTATAACCACCATGCGGTGTCGTCAGCCACCGCCTTTGCGTTTGGTTGCCCAAATTCGATTAACACCCATAGGGAGGCAAAATGTCGATTGCGCTCAAACCAGTCGAAGACAGGATAATCATCAAGCAGGCGAGTGCCGAGACCACCACCCAGTCCGGACTTGTCATTCCCGATTCCGCCAAGGAAAAGCCGCAGCAGGGAGAAGTGCTGGCGGCAGGCCCCGGAAAGCGCGACGAGAAGGGCAATTTGATACCCATGGACGTCAAGGCCGGAGACAAGATTCTGTTCTCAAGGTACGGCGGAAGCGAAATACACTTCAGGGGAGAAGTTTACCTCATCATTTCTTCCAGAGACGTGCTCGCCCTCATAGAGGAGAAATAAACCCGGGGTTTGCAAAAATCCCGACGCCCCTTCGGGGGCTTTTTTAATTTCGCATGGCTGTAGGCGGATATCATGGTAAGGTAGTCAGTTGAGGCATAGCGAAGGGGAAGTAATGAGCGGCAAGCCATCTTTGCCCAGTGCGGAAGATATTTTATTAGCTAAAGCCAAAGACATTCCCGACAACAGCCCCATCCCCCATAAAAATCCTTCGGCCTTTCATATAAGGCGAAAAAAACTCTCATCATGGGATGATTTCCTCTCCAAACTGCTCGACAGCGGGAATCCCTCGCTGAAAATCCTGATTTGGGCGGCGGTAAACGGCGTGCTCGTAGGAGCGGTGGTAGGCCTCTTCAGGCTTGTCAGCGGCATTTTGGTCGGGTATGTAAGAGATCTTTACGATTACATTCGCATGGGCCACTGGTGGTGGCTGATTTTAATTGTGGCCGTAAGCCTTGCCGTCAGCTTCTTTATAGCCTGGATTATAAGGACCGCCCCCCTGGCCGCCTATTCGGGAGCGGCGGACGTGGAAGCCAGGCTCCACTCATTCGATCCCTCCTGGTGGAACTGGTGGAGGCTTTTGTGGAGAAAGTTTATCGGAGGCACGCTCGCCCTTTCTTCAGGCCTCTACCTAGGCTGCGAGGGGCCGTCAATTCAAATGGGGGCTACGGTGGGCCTGGCCCTTACAGGCTGCAGCGACTTTACCAAAACCCATAGGCGCCAGCTCGTGGCGGCAGGGCTTGCGGCAGGGCTTGCGGCAGCTTTTACGGCTCCCATAGCGGCAACCCTGTTTCTGATCGAAGGGGACTATCTTAACAGGAAAAAGTTCCAGTACCCCCTTAGCACCATCCTTGCTTCGTTTGTGGCAAGCGTGGCTAGCGGATACATCACCCTCCTGATTTTGGGAACGAGCCCCGACTTTATCCTTATTCCCCCCATCCATATGGCCCTTCACCTTTATTGGGAGCTGATTCCCATAGGCCTTGGGTGCGGGATTTTAGGCTACGCATATGAAAAGACGCTGGCATGGGGGGTGGGAATTTACGATAAGCTCCACATCCCCCACAGGCTCCGCATGTTCATTCCGCTCGTGCTTTCAATTCCCATAGGGCTTTACCTTCCCGCCACTTTGGGAGACGGAAGCTTTCTTGCCCGAGACCTTTCCGTAGGGGCGGCAAGGATATCCATCTGGCTTCTTTTAATCTATATAATCCTGAGGCTGATTTTCGCCCAGATTTCTTACGGTTCGGGGGCCCCTTCCGGAATTTTCCTTCCGATTTGCTCTTTGGGGATCATATACGGCATATTTTGCGGAAAGATTTTAGCTTCCCTCCACCTCGCTCCGGCCAGCCTCGCCTTTTATTCGCTCATAGGCGTGGGATGTCTGGGAGGCCTGTTCGGATCGGTGATAAAAAAGCCTCTCACGGCGGTCTTGCTCGCGGTGGAAGTGACTTCCTTCAGCGATCTGAGGGTGATAGCGATAATAACCGTTATTTCCTACTTCACCACCGGCCTTATTGACAGAGTGGACAAAAAGGCCGCCGATGAGAGAAAAAGGAAAAAGAACGGCGCCGATTCAGGTGACAAAGACGACTCCGTGCCGATTCAGGATCTCATAGATCAAGACGATTTGACTATCCAAGATATTCTCGACGGTACCACCAATCCAAACCAGGAAGAGGAAATGTATGACAACTAAGACCTTTGAGGAAAAGTACCCCACGGCCGTCAAAGCCGAAAAAGAGTATAAGGAAATAGAAGAGAAAATGTCTCAAATCTCCGATACAAAGGAGATTAAAAAACTGGCTATGCGCCATGCGGAGCTGGAGGGGGCCGTAGAATGCCTGCGGGATCTGAGGGCGATGCGCCAGGACGAGCAAGCCGCCAGGGAGTTGGCGAAAGAAGATCCCTCTTTTGAAGAAGAGGCCCGTCAGACTGAGGAAAAGATTTCCCAAAAAGAGGCGGAGCTGAAAAAAATGCTTCACCCAAGGGACCCCGACGACGCAAAAAACGTCATTATGGAGATAAAAGCCGGAACGGGCGGGGAAGAGGCGGCCCTGTTTGCGGCCGACCTTATGCGCATGTACATCCGCTACGCCCAGCTCAAAGATTGGCAGGTTCAGATTCAGTCCCAGTCCGTCACTCAGTTGGGAGGCATAAAGGACGCCCAGATCGCTTTCAGATCCAAAAATATTTCCAGCCCCGCCCAGGGGGTGTGGGCGAATTTGAAGTACGAGGGGGGAGTGCACAGGGTCCAACGCGTCCCCGTCACGGAATCCCAAGGCAGGATTCAGACTTCTGCCGCAGGCGTCTTGGTCTTTCCGGAAGTGGAAGAAGATACGGATGAAATTGAAATAGATCCCAAGGACATTAAAATCGACACCTTTATGAGCTCAGGGCCTGGCGGGCAAAGCGTAAACACCACTTATTCGGCCGTGAGGATGACCCATATCCCCACGGGGATTGTGGTAAACATGCAGGATGAAAAAAGCCAGATTCAAAACAGGGCGGCGGCTTTAAGGGTTTTAAAGTCTCGCCTGTTGGCTTTAAAGAAAGAGGAAGAAGCGGCCAAGGCGGCCGACATGCGCCACTCCCAGGTCCGCAGCCTCGACAGATCCGAAAGGATCCGCACTTACAATTTTCCGGAAAACAGAATAGTCGACCACCGCACCGGCTATAAAGCCTACGACCTCGACCAAGTGATGCAGGGCCGCCTTCAGGATGTTATAGATTCAGGCATCCGCATGGACGAGGAAGCGGAGATTTCCGAAGATTGAAAGTAAGAGAGCTTTTAAACGCTTCTTCTTCATACCTTAGCGAAGCGGGGGTCGAGTGGAGCGAAAACGAAAGCAGGAAGATTTTTGCCCTGGCCTGCCGAAAAAGCGAGGGGGAGGTATTGATTTGGCAGGCGCTGGATCCTGAAATAAGCCAGGTGGCAAAGGAAGCGGAAATTTCCAGGTTCAAGTTTCTTTTGGAAAAAAGAAGGCGGAGGGTGCCCCTTCAGCACTTGGCGGGCAGGGCCCCTTTCGCGTCAATGGATCTCGAAGTGGGGCCTGGTGTCTTTATACCAAGGCCCGAAACCGAAATGATGTCTGGGATCGTTTCAGGCTTTCTTTCAAAAAAAAGCAGGCCCATCATGGCGGATCTTTGCGCAGGCAGCGGCGCCGTGGGGCTGGAAGTGTGCCGACGCTGCAGGGTGGAATGCTTTGAAGTGGAAAAAATGCCGGTGCCTTTCCGCTTCCTTCAAAAAAACATCTCCAGGCAAAGAAAATCCTTCTTTCCCGGGTCCCGCTCTATTGCCGTCAGGGGGGACGTTTTTCTTCCCTCCACCCTTTCTTTTCTTACCGGAAGGCTTGAATGCGTGGCATCCAACCCCCCCTACCTTTCAAGCGTCTTTCAGCCCGAAGCCTCTTTCGATCCTCCCCAAGCCCTTTTCGGAGGAGGAGAAGCGGGAATGGGGTTTATCTGCAGGCTCCTTCCCCTCTCCTACCGGCTTTTGAAGAGCGGAGGCCTGTGTATCATAGAGCACGGAAGCGAGCAGAGCGGGGAAGTCTTTTCCCTTTTTTCGCGCACGGGCTTTAAAGACGTGGAAACAGTAAAGGACCTGTCCGGAAGGGATCGGTTCACCCGGGGAGTCAAATGACGAATATAAAGCGTTTTGAAAACTGCCTAGAAGAGGCTGCGGATCTGGTAAAGAGGGGGGAAGTCATAGGGGTCCCCACGGATACGGTTTACGGCCTGGCATGCGACGCCTCGAACGCCGAGGCCATAAGCCGCCTTTACGCTTTAAAGAGGCGCCCCCGCTCAAAACCCCTTCAGGCCGTTTTCCCCTCCGTCTCCTCTCTTAAGGATTTCGATCTCTTCCTCCCTTACCCTCTGGACCTGCTTGCCGAAAAGTTCCTTCCCGGGGGCATTTGCCCCATAGCCTTGGCAGGGGAAGGCTGCCCGCTTGCGACGGCAGAAAAAAGCGGAGGGGAAAAGAGCCAGGCCGTAAGGGTGCCAAACGCCCCCCTTCTTTTGAAGCTTAGCTTGCTTTGCGGCCCCCTCGCCTGCTCAAGCGCCAATATCTCCTCTTTTCCCACAAGCGAGAGCGCCGAAGAGGCCGCTTCGGCTTTCAAAGAAGCCGTACCCCTTTACGCCTCTTCAAGCCAAAAACCGGCCCGCATACCTTCTACTGTGATTCGATCGCTTCCAAGCGCCAAGGGGGGGATAGAAATCCTAAGGGAGGGAGAGGTAAGTTCTGAAGAGATCTATCGGTTCCTATCCAAAAGATAAGCTTTAAATGCGGGCATACTTCTTCATATTCCTGTGCGCTTTTTTGTCAGTCGCCCTCTTTACCCCCATGGTCAGGCGTCTGGCGGTTAAAGCCGGAGCCATACAGCAAATAAGAAAGAGGGATGTGCATACGGTTCCCACCCCCCGCATGGGCGGAGTCGCCATGTTTCTGGGTTTCGCCCTCTGCTTGTGCTTTGCAAGGGGGGTTCCGTGGCTTAGATCCCTTTTCCAAGGCAACGGCTACCAGCAGTGGGTGATTTTGCTGGGAGCCTTTTTAATCTGCCTTCTGGGCGTGGCAGACGATCTGTTCGATCTAGACTGGATGTTGAAGCTCGGCGGCCAGATGTTTGCCGCTATTTTTGTGGCATGGAAAGGCGTGCAGCTGGTATCTTTGCCGTGGGGATCGGTGCTCATCTCCCTTTCTTCCTTTTCCTCCATGGCCATTACGGTCCTTTTGATCCTCATTTCCATAAACGCCGTCAACTTTATAGACGGCCTTGACGGCCTTGCGGCGGGGATTGTGGGGATAGGGGCCCTGGCCTTTTGCGTTTACAGCTACGTCCTCTCCAAATCCCAGCCCAGCTTTTCGTCCATGTCTACGCTCTTGAACGTGATCCTTGCGGGGATATGCGCCGGATTTTTAGTCCATAACTGGCATCCGGCAAGCATTTTCATGGGAGACTCCGGATCCATGATGCTGGGCTACCTGCTTACCTGCGCCTCCCTCGTCCTTACAGGGCGCTTCGTTCCCTCCATCAGGCATTCGGGAGCCTACCTTCCGGTGTTCATGCCCATACTCCTTCCGCTTCTCGTGCTTTTCATTCCGGTTTTGGATATGGTCCTGGCAGTTTGCAGGAGGCTTTTAAAAGGGCAGTCGCCGATGCACCCCGATCGCATGCATTTGCACCACAGGATGCTTAAAATCGGACACAGCGTAGTGGGGGCCGTGCTGATTTTATGGGCATGGGCCTTTGTAATAGCCTTTGGGTCAATCCTCACCCTCTTTATCCCCTTCCTCACCGTTTTGGAAATTGCCTGCGGGGTGATTCCGGTTCTGACTTTTCTCACCCTCGCCCCCCATTACAGGCAAAGGCTAACGGAATTGGGGATAATAGGGGATAGAGGCTCGCGTGAAAGGAAGGCAAATGGACCCCCTGGGTCACATCCAAGCAAAAAAGATCATTAACAGGATTTTCATCTTCGATCTGCTTTTTTTTGCCGCTACGGCGATAGTATCTATAATCCTGGGATCGGTCTTTTCCGGAAAGAAGGGGCTGTGGGGAGCGATCATAGCCGTAATAGTCTTATTGGTCTTCGCCCTTTTCACTCCCCTGGCCTTTAAGATCTTGAGCCGAAAGAAGATAAACCCCAGAAAATTCGTCCTGTTCGTCACGGGCAGCTGGTTTCTGAAGCTGATCATAGTTTTCGCGGCGCTCATAATTCTCAGCCGCTTTACTTTTTTCGATCGGGGCGTATTTGCATGGACCGTGTTCGCGGGAGCCGTGGGGGTGCTTGGCATAGAGGGCCTTACGGTATTTTTGACAGGGCTTCCCAAAGTAGAAGAAAGGAAGGAAGAAACCGATGAGTGACGTGTTGCTCTGGGTGGATTGCGAAATGACCGGCCTTGACGTGGAAAAAGAGGAATTGTGCGAAATCGCCATGATCCCCACGGATTTTTTCCTCACGCCTTTGGATTGCGGGCGAGACTTCGTCATAAAGCCCTCCGAAAAGGCCCTCGAAAATATGGGGGATTTCGTGCGTTCCATGCACGCCAAAAACGGCCTGCTTTCCCTTATGGAGAAATCCAGGCCTTTGGAGGAAGTGAAAGGGGAAATCCTCTCCTACGCCTCCAATTTCATTTCTCCCGATCACAAGGGATACCTTGCGGGAAACACGATAGGATCGGATAAGAAGTTCATAGACAAGTACCTTCCGGATCTCTCCTCCATGCTAAGCTACCGGAGCATAGACGTAAGCTCCATCAAGGAGCTGTGCAGAAGGTGGTACCCGAAGGCTTTTTCCCTTAAGCCCGTAAAGCACGGAGACGACCGGTCTCTAGCCGACATAATAGAATCTATAGACGAACTCAAGTACTACAAACGCGCCATTTTCAGGCCCATGGGATTTGAAGAAGACAGATCGGAAGTTGAAGCCTCAAGCCTCCTTCAAACCTGGCAGGAGAGGGGCGTTAAGCTTGTAGACTATTCCAACGTTACCAAGAAAGACTGATATGAGGCCCACCTATTTTTCATCCCTTTTTACCCGCACCATGAGGGAGGATCCTACCGACGAAAACGTGGAATCGGCAAAGCTTTTGGTGCGCGGGGGGTATGTGCGCAAGATGGCTCCCGGCGTCTTTGCGTGGCTTCCCCTGGGACTGAAGGTCCTAAACAATATAGAAAAGGCGATCAGAGAGGAGATGGCCCATATAGGGGCCCAGGAAGTCCACCTTCCCGCCCTTTTGCCCAAGTCCGCCTACGCCCCTACGGGAAGATGGGACGAGTACGGAGACAACATCTTCAAGCTTAAAGACCGCCACGGGGCGGACTACCTTCTGGCCCCCACCCACGAAGAGCCCTTTACGCTCCTGGCCAAAGACCTGCTTTCTTCCTATAAGGATCTCCCCATCACCCTCTACCAAATCCAAACCAAGTACCGCGATGAAGCCAGGCCCAGGGCCGGGCTTATAAGGGGCAGGGAATTTGTCATGAAGGACGCCTACTCTTTCACTCTCGACGAAGAGGGGATGAAAGCGTGCTACGGGGAAGAAAGGGAAGCCTACGAAAAGGTGTTTAGAAAGCTGGGGGTGTCCTACGTCATAGTGCGCGCCTTTTCCGGGCCTATGGGCGGATCGGAATCCGAAGAGTTTCTCTGCCCCTTGGAAATCGGGGAAGACACCTTCGTCCAGGCCCCGAGCGGCAAGGCGTGGAACGTGGAGGCGCTCAAAACTCCCGAAAAAGAAGAAGATTTCTCTTCCGCTCCCCTCCCCCGCCAAATCGAGACCCCTGAAGGCGGCTCCATAAATTCCCTTAAGGCTTTTTTGGAAAAAGAGGGGATTTCCTCCCCGATCCTTAAAAATATCGTCATCCTCCTCAAAGCCCCCGACGGGAAAAAGAGCCTGGCCGTAGTGGGACTCCCCTCCGACAGGCAGCTTGATTTGAAGAGGCTGGAAGCCTGCCTTTCCCCCATGGAAGTTTCCATTGCGGGCGAAGAGGATCTGAAGGATCATCCCGAACTTGTAAAAGGGTTCATAGGAGTCCAAAAAGTGGGCCCCCAATCAACGGAACCCGAAAAATGCCCCTACTTTTTGGACGCGCACGTGTTCAAGGGCTCTTCATGGTGCACAGGATCGGACAAGGAAGGCTTTCACACCCTGAACCTCGTCTACGGAAGGGATTTCGAGTGCGACAAAGTGGTGGAGGCCGCCCAGGTGAAAGAGGGGGACCTCAGCCCCGACGGATCCGGAAAGCTGTCTATAAGGAGGGGGGTGGAAATAGGGCAGGTCTTCCAACTGGGCCTCAAGTATTCCCGCTCCATGGGCTTTAAAGTTACAGGCCCCGCGGGGACCCGGGAGGACGTGTGGATGGGAAGCTACGGCATTGGGGTTTCAAGGCTCGTAGCCTGCATCGCCGAAAGCCACAGGGACGGAAAGGGCTTGATTTGGCCTATTTCCGTGGCCCCCTTCAAAGTCCACATCGTCTGCGCGAGGAAAGAGTGCAGGGAAGAGTGCGAAAGGCTGGGAGTGGAAACCAGCCACTTCGGCCTTGAGACCCTGATAGACGACAGGGACGAGTCTGCAGGCGTAAAGTTTGCCGACGCCGATCTTTTAGGCTGCCCCATAATAGCTACGGTGGGCAAAGGGTACATGGAAACGGGCGAAATAGAAGTAAAGGCCCGCAAGAACGGAAAGGTGGAGAAAGTGCAGGCAAGGGAGGCCGCAAAAGAAATTCTCGCTTTATCCGAAAGGCTTCGCTCTCAGCTGCTGGAAGGGTCCTGCTTAGAATAGTAGTGAACTGATTTGCGCGGCGAGGGAGCGGGAGAATGTCGATTAGTTTGGAAGTGCCGGATATCCGGCAGCTGGCGGAAGAAGCAGGAATAAAAGAGGAAGAGCTCAAGTCCGTCTTGGAAGCCTCCCTCCTTCAGGCCTATTGCAAGTTTCCAGACGCCCTCCCCATCGCCCGGGCCGAAGTCGACAGCAAACGGGGCACTTTGACAATCTGGGGCAAGCAGGAAGAGGACGGACAGGAAACCGACTGCACTCCCAAAGACTTCAGCAGGCAGTCTACAAAGATTGTCAGATCCGCCCTCAGGCAGCTGGTCAGGCATACGGAAGACGAAAAACTCTTCGGATCTTTTTTAAACCGTAAGGGAAAGCTTGTAACCGGAACCGTGCAGCAAGACGAAAGGGACAAAGACAACATCCACGTGGCCGTAGGCGAAACCGAGGCCTTGCTTCCCAAAAGGGAACAAACCCCCGGAGAGGCCTATACCCACGGGGAGAGGATCAGAGTTTATGTGGTGGCCGTTTCGAGAGGGCTTAAGGGTCCGGAGATAATAGTGTCCAGATGCCACCCCAACCTGGTGCTGAAGCTTTTTGAAAAGGAAGTCCCCGAAATGAGCACGGGGGCTGTGAGCATAGTCAAAGTCGCAAGGGAAGCCGGATCCCGCACGAAGATCGCAATAAAGTCCAATGTGGAAGGCCTTAATGAGAAGGGGACCTTTATAGGCCCCGACGGTTCCAGGGTGAGGTCGGTAGTTTCCGAACTTGGCGGCGAAAAGATAGACATCGTCGATTACAGCGAGGATCCCGCTTCTTATATTGCAAGCGCTTTGAGCCCAGCCAAGGTGGATTCGGTCCGGATTCTTTCCCAGGAAGAAAGAAAGGCCATAGCCTTCGTTCCGGAAAGCCAGATACGCCTGGCCATTGGCAAAGAAGGGCAAAATGCGAGGCTGGCTGCCAGGCTGACCGGATGGAAGATAGCCATCCAGCCTTCTTCCGAGTAGGAGAAGCTCAAAGGTAACTTAACGCATGCCAGTTATGGGCAAAGCGGCATTCTCGGTTAAACTGTTAGTGTTGCATGAGCGCTAAGTGGGTTGCGTATAACTCGTAGTCGAACAGATTGCAGGAAATAAAAACAAGTGAGGTGTAAGTGCCTAAAGCACGTATTTATGAGTTGGCAAAGAAATTCGGGGTAGATAGCCGCACTATCTTGTCAACTCTCAAAGACATGGGAGAATTTGTTAAGTCCGCCTCTTCCACGGTGGAGGCCCCCGTGGTGAAACAACTGGAGCAAAAGTTTCAAAAGAGCGCTTCTCCTAAACCCCAAAAGGATCATGCCCCTAAACCCCAAAAGGCTTTCTCCAGTCCTAAAAAGCCCTTCTCGCACGAGGCCCCCAAAGTAACCGGGGGCGCGCTGAAAGAAAAGAAGACGGACGTTCCCGCTTCCCCCGCTCCCAGACCGGCTGCGCCTTCTTCTCCGTTGTTTCGCGCCCCGACTTCGCCCTCCGCTCCTACGCCTCAGGATTTTCCCAAGCGCCAGGGTCCCAGGCCCGGAAACAATCCATTCTCTTCCACGCAGGGGATGCATTTCCCCACTCCCAACGACATCCCCAGGCCTCATCCTCTTTCCAAGCCGTCCGTAAGGCCTAAGGGATCTCCCCGCGGCAAAAAGGGAGAGGGCCTGGCCCCCCAAGGAGGACAGTTTAGGCGAAGGCCCTCGGGCGCCGCTTCCACCGGCAGGCCCGCCTCTCCTTCTTCCGGGCCCCGGTTCAGATCCGCTTCCACCGCTCCCCGCCCCTTCTCTTCGGCTCCCAAGCCGGGTTCGGGCCAAGGAGGCCGCGGAGGAAGGAACGGTGCGGGAGCCTTCGGGCGCCAAACGCCCGGAGGAAAGACTCAAAAGCGCAAAAACCACCGCCTTCAGCAAAGGAGGCAGGAATTCCAGGAGCTTCAGACCCCCGTCATCGGCGGCACCAGGCTTCCCTCCGGAAACGGGCAGACCGTAACTTTAAGGCAGGGATCCACCCTGGCGGATCTTGCAGACAAGATCAACGTTTCCGCAGCCTCCCTAGTACAAGTCCTCTTCCACCTTGGCCAAATGGCTACCGTTTCCCAGTCCCTCGACGCCGATCTCTTCCAAATTTTGGGGGAGGAAATCGGGTGGAACATAGAAGTGGTTTCCGCCCAACAGGAAGACGAGCAGCTTTTAAAGCAATTTGACATCGACATTGACCAAGAGGGCCAGGAAGACAGGCTTATCCCCAGGCCCCCCGTCGTCACCGTCATGGGGCATGTCGATCACGGCAAAACCAGCCTTCTGGACGCCATCCGCGATACTCACGAAAGGAAAAGAGAGGCCGGAGGCATTACCCAAAGCATTGGAGCCTACAGGGTGCAGATTGAGCTCGACGGCGACAAGAGGTACATAACCTTCCTCGATACCCCGGGCCACGAGGCCTTCACGGCCATGAGGGCAAGGGGCGCCGAGCTTACGGACGTGGCCATTTTGGTAGTGGCCGCAAATGACGGTGTCATGCCCCAAACCGTAGAGGCCCTTAACCACGCAAAGAGCGCGAATGTTCCGATAGTGGTGGCGGTAAACAAGATCGACCTTCCGGATGCCAATCCCGAAAAGGTGAGAAGCCAGCTTATGGAATTTGGGCTTGTGCCTGAAGAATACGGCGGAGACACGATGTTTGTAGACGTGTCTGCAAAAGATGGGACGGGTATAGACGAGCTTCTGGAAGCGGTCCTTCTCACTTCGGACGCCGATTTGGACCTGACTACAGATCCCCTTCTTCCGGCCAGAGGCACCGCGGTGGAGGCCAGGCTGGATAGGGGAAGGGGTCCTGTGGTAAGCGCCCTTATAAAAGAGGGGACGCTTCGCACCGGAGACGCCATAGTCGTAGGAACCGCCTACGGCAAAGTGAGGGCCATGTTTGACGAAACCGGGACCCCGATAAAAGAGGCGGGAGCCTCCATGCCCGTAGCCGTTTTGGGGCTCACTTCCCTTCCTTCCGCAGGAGATCTGCTTCTTCAGGCCCCCGACGACAGGATCGCCCGTCAAATCGCCGAAAAGAGGGAAGCTTTAGCCAGGGCAGCAGAGCTTGGCAGGCAGCGCAAGGTAGTTTCCTTGGAGAGCCTAAAGGAGCAGTTCAAGAAGTCCGAGATAGACACCCTCAACCTTGTGATAAAGGGAGATTCCTCCGGAAGCGTGGAAGCCCTGGAAGACGAGCTGATGAAGATACACGTGTCTGACGGGGTTGGAATCAACGTGATCCACAGGGGAGTAGGGGCAATAACCCAAAACGACGTGAACCTGGCCACAGTAGACAAGGCTGTAATCATAGGCTTTAACGTAAGGCCCAACAGAAACATTGCCGAGCTCGCCGAAAAGGAAGGCGTGGAGATTAAGTTCTACACCGTCATCTACCAAGCCACCGAAGAAGTCACGGAAGCTCTGGAAGGCATGCTTAAGCCCATATATGAAGAAGTGACGACTTCCCATTCCGAGATCCGCCAAATCTTCCGCTCTTCCAAGTTCGGAAATATTGCAGGCGTCATGGTGCTCGACGGAGTAGTGAAGAGGAATTCCAAGGCCAGGATCTTGCGCGAAGGAATAGTGAAGACAAATGACCTCGTCATTACCGGCCTGCGCCGCTTTAAGGATGAAGTGACGGAAGTAAAGGCGGGATTTGAAGCCGGAATCAACCTGGGAAGTTTCAACGATATCCAGGAAGGCGACATCATTGAAACTTATGAAATGAAGGAAATGGATCGCAAAGAGGCGGCGGCTCGCGCCTCTTCTAAGGCTGAAGATGGGCAGGAATGAAGTAAAAGGAGGGCGGCTGGCCGATTTCGTGCAGAGATCCGTAGCCACAGCTCTAGAAAGGGACCTTAAAGACCCCGCCCTCCGGGGCGTCACCATAACCGAGGCCAGGGTCACTCCCGACTTTCACATAGCCTTCGTATTTTGGATTTCTCAAAACAGGCAGGAAGCGGCAAGAGCCTTGGAAAAGGCGAAAGGGAAGCTGCGATCCAGAGTGGCCAAAGGCTGCGGGCTTAGAACGGCCCCTTCTTTGGAGTTTCGCTATGACGAACTTCAAGACAATGCCATAAGGATAGAGAAAAAGATCGATGAGGCTTTGAAGAAAGACGAGGAGATGGAAAAGGAAAGCTCTGAGAAGGGATTTGCCGGGGAGGAAAACCCCTACAGATGATTGAAGATCCCTCAGGGATTTCCTGCATCTATAAGCCCCGGGGCGTCAGCAGTTTTGCCGTCACCCGGGCTTTTAGGCGCGAATTTTCCATAAAAAAGGTGGGGCACGCAGGCACTTTGGATCCTTTGGCCCAGGGCCTTCTAATTTTGGGGTTTGGACATGGCACAAAAGCCCTCCCCTCTCTTCAGGGATTGAAAAAGACCTACAGGGCGGTTTTCCTTTTGGGGGCGGAAAGCAGCACTGAAGACCAAGAGGGGGATCTTGCTTTTCAAACCCCTCAAAGCAGGCTTTCGGTTTCCTACCTCTCCTACAGGTCCCTCGAGAAGGCCGCAAAGGGCTTCAAGGGGGAAATAAGCCAGGTCCCCTCGCGCTTCAGCGCAGTGCATTTTAAGGGAAAGAGGGCCTACGACCTGGCCAGAAACGGCAAGGAGTTCGAGCTGGAGCCGAGAAAGGTGGAGATCTATTCCTTTAAGATAAGGAGGATGCGAAATCTAAGCCGTCGCGAAAGAAGGAGGCTGGCAGCAAAAGGCTGGAAGGGAGAAGCCAAGGCGATGGAGTGCGAAGTCTGCTGCTCGAAGGGCACCTATATTCGGGCCCTGGCCCGAGATTTTGGGCGCAAGATTGGATGCGGAGCCTATCTTTTTTGGCTTGAGCGCGTCCAAATCGGGCCTTTTTCTCTTAAAGACTGTGCGGAATGCAGGTTTAAAGGGGGAAAACTTTTTATAGATGAGGCCCAGGTCCGATCCAAGGCGATAAGCATCCCTTCACTTTGCAGGCGTTTGGAAGATAAGTGAAAATTTACAGAATTGAAGGCATGGATCTTCCAAAGGGAAAAAGGGTCCTTACGCTGGGAAGTTTCGACGGGGTGCACCTTGGTCATCTTTCCCTGATAGACCTTGTCAAAAAAAAGGCAAAAGAAAAATCCATAGCTTCCGCAGTAATGATTTTCGACCCCAGGCCTGATGAAAAAAAGCCTGAAATCACCTCCCTTCCCCAGCAAATCCGCCTCTTTAGAGATCTTGGGATAGAAGAGCTTTTCATCGTAAACTTTACCCCGGATTTTCGATCCCTTCCCTACACTTCTTTTCTCTCCCTTTTGGGCCGCCGGGGCGTGGAGGACCTTGTCATAGGCCCCTTTACCTGCCTCGGCCGGGGAGGGGAAGGCACGGCGGAAAGGATAAAAGAGTTTTGCAGCCCTCTTCGCATGAACCTGGTTGTAGCTCCTCCGGTGGAAGTGTCGGGGGAAAGGGTGAGCTCCACCCGCATCAGAGGCCTTATTGAGAGGGGGGAAATGGAGGAAGCCTCCCTCCTTCTCTCCCGCCCCCACTTTATAAGCGGCCGGGTCGTGCGGGGACTTAAAAACGGCCGCAAGATGGATTTTCCCACGGCAAATCTCGGAGGAATGGTGGAAGGCCTGATTCCTGCGCAAGGAGTGTACTTTGGTTACTTCGCCATGGGATCTTCCCTGCACAGGGCTGCAATCTCGGTTGGGACGAATCCCACGGTCAACCCCGCCTCGAGGGAAGTCAAAATAGAAGCCAACCTCATAGACGGGGCGCCTTTCAGCCTCTACGGAATACATGCCGACATCAGATTCCTCGGCCGCCTAAGATCCCAGGTCCGCTTTCCTTCCTTTTCCCAACTCAAAGAGGCCATAGCTAAAGATGTTTTGGAGTGCTCTTTAAGGACGCCCAAAATTTGATTTTTTGGAAGTCGGTAGTAAAATGACTTGGCAAAGAGTGTCATATAGCGGGCATGCCAGCATTCTCTGGTTGCCCAATCAGAGAATGAAAAGCTTCAATTTATCCAATCAAAAACTGAATTCGTGAGGACTTACAATTTGATTGCTGAAAATAATAGCTCCGAAGACGAAAATGTCTTAATCTCTCTTCATAAAGCGCCTAAGCGCCTAAGCTTCGCCACAATGAAAGAACCCATAGAACTTCCCAATCTCTTGGACGTTCAGACGGACTCTTTCGACTGGCTGATAGGAAACGAGCGCTGGAAAAAGAAGGTGGAGGAAGATAAAAAGAACGGCACTTCCTATGTTCCGCGCGTAAGCGGGCTGGAAGAGGTTTTCGAGGACATCTCCCCCATAGAAAACTATGCCAAAACCATGAGGCTGGAGTTTCACAATCCCCACTTGGAGGAGCCCAAGCATACGTGGGAGGAGTGCAAGGAGGAGGGCTACACTTATTCGGCCCCCCTCTTCGTGCAGGCCGATTTCTGCAAAACCGACACCGAAGAAACAAAGACTCAGACGGTTTTCATGGGAAACTTCCCCCTTCAGACGCCCCGAGGCACTTTTATCATTGCTGGAGCCGAAAGGGTGGTGGTTTCTCAGCTCGTCAGAAGCCCGGGCGTTTATTTCGATCGCGGATCCATTCCCGATTCCGAAAAGGATAAGGAGATATTCAGCGGCAGAATCATTCCTTCCCGCGGAGCATGGCTTGAATTTGAAATAAACAAGGCCGGCAAGCTCGACATAAGGGTCGACAGGCGCAAAAAAGTTCCGGTAATCGTCTTCCTTCAAGCCATGGGAATGAGCGTAGAAGAGATAGAAGAGGAATTTAAAGACTGCGAGACGGTAAGAAAGCTCATAAAGGAGCAGGAGATACAGGGCGACTCGGAAGAAGCCAGAAACGGGGCCCTCAAAAAGATAGCCCAGCTCGTGCGCCCCAATGACACCCCTTCGGCCGAAAACGGAAAAATCCTTCTCGACAGCTTCTACTTCAACCACAGGCGCTATGACCTGGCGCGCGTGGGAAGGCATAAAATCAACCAGAAGCTGGGGCTGTCGATAGACCCTGAAATGAGATGGCTGACGAAGGAAGACATCATAGCCTCCCTTCGCTATATCTCCGCTTTGGCTGCCGGAGAAAAGACCATGATGGGCATAAAGGACGGAGAAGCGGTCGAAATTCCGGTCGAAGTGGATGACATTGACAACTTTGCCAACCGCCATATAAGGCAGGTAGGGGAGCTTATACAAAACCAGATAAGAAGCGGGCTCAACAGAATGGAAAAGGTGATAAGGGAAAGGATGGCCACCCAGGACGCTTCCTCCATCACCCCCACCTCCCTTCTAAACGTCCGCCCTATTTCTACGACCATAAAGGAATTTTTCGGCACTTCCCAGCTTTCCCAGTTTATGGATCAAAACAATCCCCTGGCCGGAATCACCAACAAGAGGAGGCTGTCGGCCCTGGGGCCAGGAGGCCTTACCAGAGACAGGGCGGGAATGGAAGTAAGAGACGTTCACTCCTCCCACTACGGAAGGATGTGCCCGATAGAGTCTCCGGAAGGCCCCAACATAGGTCTTATAGGCTCTCTTGCCACCTTTGCCAAGATTGACACCTACGGCTTTATAGAGGCCCCATACAGGAGGGTGATAAGCAGGAAAGTCACAGACGACATCACCTACATGACCGCCGATCAGGAAGAGCACCACGTCATAGCCCAGGCCAGCCAGAAGCTTGATAAGGAAAACAGGATTGAAACTCCCACCGCCCTGGCCAGGGACGGAAAAGAGGAGGCGGTAGACGTCCCCTCAGACGAAGTGGACTACATGGACGTATCCCCCAGGGAGATGGTTTCCATAGGTTCATCCCTCATTCCTTTCCTGGAACACGACGAAGGCCACAGGGCCCTGATGGGGGCCAACATGCAGAGGCAGGCAGTGCCCCTCATAAAGCCCGACGCGCCGTTGGTGGGAACCGGAAGCGAATGGAGGACGGCCTACGACTCCGGAGACTGCGTTATAGCCAAGGGAGGCGGCACGGTTTCATACGTGTCTGCAGACACCGTCAAGGTGCTTCAAGACGACAACAGCGAAGAAGTCTACACCCTTGAAAAGTTCAAGAGGAGCAATCAGACCACCTGCTACAACCAAAAGCCCATAGTTTCCGTTGGAGACAGGGTGGAAAAGGGAAGCGTAATAGCCGACGGGCCCGCCATAGAGCAGGGAGAGCTTGCTCTGGGAAAGAACCTCGTAATAGCCTTCATGCCTTGGAACGGCTACAACTACGAGGACGCCACCATCATCAGCCAGAGGCTGGTAAAAGACGACAGCCTGAGTTCCATCCACATAGAGGGTTACGAAATAGATGCAAGGGATACCAAGCTGGGCCCTGAGGAAATAACCAGGGACCTCCCCAATTGCTCGGACGAAATGCTGGCCAACCTTGACGAAAACGGAATCGTAAGGGTAGGGGCGAAAGTTAAGGCCGGAGACATTCTGGTCGGAAAAGTCACCCCCAAAGGCGAAACCGAGCTGAACCCCGAAGAGAGGTTGCTTAGGGCGATCTTCGGGGAAAAGAGCAGGGAAGTAAGGGACGTCTCCCTTCGCCTTCCGCACGGAGAAAGCGGAACCGTTATTTCCATAAAGGAAATTACCCGCGAGAACGCCAGCGAGGACGGGGAAGAAATCCCGAGCGGCGTGAACCGCATCATAAAAGTCTTCGTGGCCCAGCACAGAAAGATCAGCGTCGGAGACAAGCTTTCGGGACGCCACGGAAACAAGTGCACCGTGGCAAGAATCCTTCCCGAAGAAGACATGCCCTTCCTTGCCGACGGCACCCCCGTAGACATCATGCTTAACCCCCTTTCCGTTCCTTCCAGAATGAACTTGGGGCAGATTTTGGAGCTCCACCTGGGCTGGATAGCGAAGACGGGCTGGGATGCCGATCTGGATCCCGGAAACTACAAGTGGAAGCTTGCAATCCCCGAGCAGGCTCTCAAGGGAGAACCCGGCACATTGGTGGCCAGCCCCGTGTTTGACGGAGTGAAAGACGACGTATTGGACGGGCTTTTGAAGACCTCTTTGCCGGGGCCTGACGGAGAGAGGCTGGTGGATTCGAGCGGAAAGGCCGTACTTTACGACGGAAGGACCGGAGAGCCATTCCCCAAGCCGATATCCGTGGGAATCATGTACATGCTCAAGCTCCACCACCTCGTAGACGACAAGATACACACCAGGGCTACCGGACCCTACTCCATGATCACCCAGCAGCCTCTGGGCGGAAAAGCCCAATTCGGAGGACAAAGGTTCGGAGAGATGGAAGTGTGGGCCCTTGAAGCTTACGGGGCAGCCTACACCCTGCACGAACTTATGACGGTAAAGTCCGACGACATGGACGGAAGGGTGAAAGCCTATGGGGCGATCGTCAAAGGCGAGAACCTGATTGCCGGGGGCATCCCCGAATCCTTCAAGGTCCTGCTTAAGGAAATGCAGTCTCTGGCTCTGAATGTCGAAGTTTTGAATTCCAGCGGAGATCCTATAGATCTGTCCAAGGAAAGCGGCGACAAGCCGGCATCAGGGATGCAGACCCTGGGCATAAACCTCTCAGCCAGACCCGAAAAACCGCTGTTTGAATCTCTAGATCTTTAGTTTTGGACTTTGGAATATAAGGAAACGCGCAAGTGATAGACGTAAACGAGTTCAGCAAGCTGAGAATCAGCATGGCTACCACCGAGGATATCCGCGGCTGGAGCCACGGGGAGATAAAGAAACCCGAAACTATAAACTACCGCACCCTCAAGCCCGAAAAGGAAGGTCTGTTCAGCGAACAGGTTTTTGGACCTACAAGGGACTGGGAGTGCGCCTGCGGAAAGTACAAGAGAGTCCGTTACAAAGGGATAGTCTGCGAAAGATGCGGAGTGGAAGTCACCCAGTCGAGGGTGAGAAGGGAAAGGATGGGGCACATAGATCTCGCCGCGCCCGTCACCCACATCTGGTACTTTAAAGGCATCCCCTCCCGCCTCGGCTATCTCCTTGACATCCCCACCCGCGATTTGGACAAAGTGATTTATTTCGCCTCCTACATCGTCACATACGTTGACGAAAAAAAGAGGAAGGAAGAGCTGCCCAAACTTGAACGGGAACTGGAGGCCAGACACAAAGGCGCCCGCGAAAAGGCGCTGAAAAAGCAGATCGAAACAAGGGAAAAGAAGCTGGAAGCAGATCTTGAAGAGATAGAAAACAGGCACCTTCAAGACAGTAAAAAGAGGAAGCAGACGGATGCGCTAAAGCAAAGCTGCCAGGCGGAAATCGAGGAAATTAAAAAGCGTTTTAACGCAAAAATAGAGGAAGAGGAGAAAATTTTCAACCTCTTCAAGAACTTAAAGCAAAAGCAGCTCATAGACGATATAGATACCTGGCACCTTATGTGCGACGCTTACGGGGACTACTTCAAGGGCGGCATGGGAGCCGAAGCCATAAAACAGATCCTTGAAACCCTCGATCTTAAGGCCATGAATGAGGCCCTGAGGGAGGAGGCGAAAAACGGAAGCGAGCAGAAGAAGCAAAGGGCTTTCAAGAGGCTGAAAGTGGTGGACGCTTTCCTCAACACCACAAACAGGCCTGAGGCCATGGTTTTGGAAGCTATCCCCGTGATCCCTCCGGATCTGAGGCCCATGATCCAGCTGGACGGCGGCCGCTTCGCCACTTCCGATCTAAACGACCTCTACAGGAGGGTAATCAACAGGAACAACCGCCTAAAGAGGCTAAAGGAACTGAGCGCCCCTGAAA
Source organism: Aeriscardovia sp. (assembly GCA_017632855.1). Lineage (GTDB taxonomy): Bacteria > Actinomycetota > Actinomycetes > Actinomycetales > Bifidobacteriaceae > RGIG1476. The sequence continues at coordinate 5,693 of JAGBQM010000022.1, read as the reverse complement.
TCATGCTCAACAACGAAAAGCGCATGCTTCAGGAGGCCGTCGACTCCCTATTTGACAACGGCCGAAGGGGAAAGGTCGTTACGGGGGCTTCCAACAGGCCTCTAAAGTCCCTTGCCATGATGCTCAAAGGAAAGGCCGGAAGGTTTAGGCAAAACCTTTTGGGCAAGAGGGTGGACTTCTCCGGAAGGTCTGTGATAGTTGTAGGGCCGGAGCTTAAGATGCACCAGTGCGGCCTTCCCAAACCTATGGCCCTAGAACTCTTCAAGCCCTTCGTGATAAGAAGGCTGGTGGAGCTGGAGTATGTGCAAAACATCAAGGGAGCCAAGAGGCTTATAGACAGGACGGATCCCGTAGTGTGGGACGTCTTGGAGGAAGTAATCCACGAGCACCCCGTGCTCCTCAACCGAGCCCCCACCCTCCACAGGCTCTCCATAGAGGCCTTTGAGCCGATACTCGTGGAAGGAAAGGCCATACACCTTCCGCCTCTTGCCTGCGCCCCCTTCAACGCTGACTTTGACGGCGACCAGATGGCGGTCCATCTTCCCCTCTCCGTGGAAGCTCAAGCCGAAAGCCGCGTTCTGATGTTGGCTTCCAACAGCATCCTTAAACCTGCCGACGGGCACACCGTCACCATGCCCAGCCAGGACATGATCCTGGGCCTTTACTGGCTGACTACCACCGTTGACGAACAGCAAAAGGAGATAGAGGAAGCCAAAGAAAAGTACTACGCCCAGCACCCCAAGGGAGAAAGGCGCTTCCCCCAGATAAAGGACGCCAAAGGGCAGGGGAAGATCTTTAGCAGCGTAGAAGAAGCAAGGATGGCTTTGGACCGGGGCGAAATCGGCATGCAGTCCAAAGTCCTCATCCGTATGGATAAGGACTTCGTGCCTCCTAAAGGCTGGAAGCCGGGAGAGCTGAAAGTGCCCGCCACCGGAGGAGTGGTAAAAGAGCAGAGGCTTGAAGACGGAGGCTATCTTTTCGCTACAAATTACGGCCGCCTTCTGTTCAATTCCTGCCTTCCTGTGGACTACCCCTTCATAAACTCCCAGATTTCCAAGAGCCTTTTGTCCAAAATCGTAGACGACATAGCCCTGCGCTACGACACTTCCCAGGCCTCCGCCACCCTTGACGCTCTAAAGGACATGGGCTTTACCAGGGCGCAGTGGTCCGGAGTCACCATAGCCTTCTCCGACATCCAGGTCCCTCCTGAGAAGGAAGCCGTCATAAAGAGCTATGAGGAGCGCACCGACAAGATAAATGAGCAGTACGGCCTCGGCTTCATGACGGAAGAAGAGAAAAGGGAAGAGATTATAAACCTGTGGACCCAGTGCACCGATCAGGTGGCAGAGGACATGGAGGAAAACTTCGCTCCCGACAACGACCTAAACATCATGGTCCGCTCCGGGGCAAGGGGAAACTGGATGCAGATCCGACAGATAGCGGGCATGAGGGGCCTTGTGACCAACCCCAAGGGCGAAATCATTCCAAGGCCTGTAAAGTCAAACTACCGAGACGGCCTTTCATCCCTCGAGTACTTCATTTCCCAGCACGGAGCCAGAAAGGGTTTGGCGGATACCGCCCTGAGGACTGCAGAGTCAGGCTACCTTACAAGAAGGCTGGTAGACGTGTCCCAGGAAGTTATCGTCCGTGAAAAAGACTGCGGCACAAAGAGGGGCATAGAAATCCCCATAGCTTCCCAAAACGAAGAAGGGGAGTGGAAAGTAGACGAGTTTGCAGACGCCTCCGCCTACTCGAGGCTTCTGTCGGAAGACGTGATGGACCCCGAAAGCGGGGAAGTGCTCATGAACGCCCAGCAGGCCCTCGATATGGAGGCGATAGAAAACCTGGTGTCCCACGGTGTGCACTCCGTAAAGGTCAGGTCGGTACTTACGTGCGAGTCTCCTCTGGGAGTTTGCGCAAGCTGCTACGGCTGGTCGCTTTCGACAAATACCCTTGTAGATATCGGAGAAGCCGTGGGAGTTGTTGCGGCCCAGTCCATAGGCGAGCCCGGCACCCAGCTGACTTTGAGAAGCTTCCACTCGGGAGGCGTGGCTTCGGCTTCCGACATCACCCAGGGCCTCCCCCGCGTTACCGAGCTTTTTGAGGCCAGGACCCCTAGGGGCAAGAGCGAAATCGCTCCTGAAGACGGAACTGTGGAAATTGACGACAGCGCAAGCTTCAGGCTCATAAAAATCATCGGAGCCCAGGGGGAGAAGCTGGCAGAATTTAAAGCCAACAGGAGGGTCCCCCTCTTGGTGCACGACGGGGAGTTCGTAAAAGCGGGCACCCAGCTGGCCGAGGGGTCAGTGGACCCCAAGGAAGTGCTTAGGATCTGCGGCGCCAAAGATGCGGAGTTCTGCATAGTAAAGGGCGTGCATGACGTCTACAGGTCCCAGGGCGTGGGCATTCACGACAAGCACATCGAGGTCATAGTCCACCAGATGGTAGACAAGGTGCAGGTTATAGATTCCGGAGACACTTCCTTCCTCCCCGGAGACCTCATTAACAAGAGCGAATTTAGGGCGACTGTGAGAAGCGCCATAGAAAAGGGCAAAAAGCCCGCAATCGCAAGGGAGTGCATCCTGGGCATCACCAAGGCCGCCCTGGCCACCGACTCCTGGCTTTCTGCAGCCTCCTTCCAGGAAACCACCCGCGTTCTTACCGAGGCGGCCCTTCAGACTAAAGAAGACAACCTTAACGGCCTGAAGGAAAACGTCATCATAGGAAAGCTCATCCCTGCCGGAACCGGCCTTAGTCGCTACAGGAACAGCGAAGTTGACGTAGACAGCGCGGTAAAGGAGCATATCTACCCCACCGTAGACAAGGAGAAAGACGTTTCCCCCTTCTTCGCCTCCCAGGACGCTTCACAAACTGATTTGAGCGGATTCGACTTCGACAATCTCGGAGAAGATATGGGGGCCGGAGAGATTCTGACTCCAGACGATCCTGGAGCCTACGGCGAAGAAGACGATTCGGAACCTATAGACGAACCCGATTCCGATCCCGACGACTTCCCTGACGGAAGCCAGGAAGATATGGATTACTGATGGATCAAGCTTCCTCGACAAAGCCCTTGCCCGAACCTCCCGCCTTCGGGTGGTATCCGGAAGATCGCATTTGGGCTCAGCAGCACGGGTTGACGCAATATCTGGACAAATCTGATTTTTCCGGAATAGAGGCCGCGCGCAAGTACAGCGAGCCAAAGCATTTGGCTCCGGTAAAGTCGGGCGGGACGGTGATTTTGAGGAACACTTCCAGCAATTCCACTATCCGAATCAGCCAGGACTCCGTTTTGGGCCGCAAGCCTTCTTCAGAAGGCAGAGGGGAAGAGGTTACGCTTTCGGATCCTACGAGGACAATCTCAAGATCGCACGCCCTCATCTACTTTGACGGGGACAAGAACGCCTTCGTTCAGGATTTGGGATCCCTCAATGGAACATATGTAATCGGAGAAGCGGAAAGCAGATCTACTCCCCACTGCCCTCTAAAACTGGAGCAGGGCCTGCTTCTCAGACTGGGAGACGAATTTTACGAGATCTCTATAGAGTAGGATTTTGCCCTTCTGAAGCCCTCCTGTTTCGGAGGGCTTCGTTGACTTCGGGGTCATCCAGACTTGCGAGCCATTCTACGAGCTCTGCATAGCAGTGGGGGTTTTGCGCCAGATATTTTCTGAGTTCCGGAAAGTTTTTGGCGATGTCGTGCTGCACAAATGCGTCTTGCACTTCCATGGCCTGCTGGGGGGTGTAAGAGACGGATCCTTCCTGGGTGGAAGAAAGCGAGAGGGGGTTGGATTCGGTAGAAAGCCTCCTGACCACGATTTTTTTTGCCTCTTCGTTACCAAAACGGGCAATCCATGCCAAGAGGCCGGGGTAGGCTCTGGGGTGGCTGGCCACATTCGGAGTAAATTCCGGGTTTTCATAAGCTATAAGCGCAAGCAGGCACGGATCGGCATTCTCGTCTTGAACGGCCTGGCACGCGACATCGTAATCTACCATAATTTCTCCTTACTCTCTTGGAACGTGGAGGTTTTCCATGGTGGCATCCGACATGAAGTCTATGTCTTCTTCCTCAGAGAGTTTTTGCACCAGCCACCCTTCCTGGCTTGATACCTTCACGTCTACCACTATTACAGTGGCGTTGTCGCTTCCTCCTCCGTCTATTGCGGCTTCAACCAGAGTGTGGGCCACTTCATCCGGGCTTTTGTCGGCAGAGCAGAGGTTTACCAGCTTGTTTAGGTTCATCTGCGTATAAATTCCGTCAGAGCAGATTATAAAACGACCCCCCAAGTCGGCTCTGTAAAAATCGGGATGCAGGGGGGAGGGGGAGCCTATGGCCTGGGTGATAAGGTTCCTTGGGATAAGCTTTGCGGCCTGATCGGGAAGATACTTGCCGGTATCTACGGCTTTTTGCTGCTCGGAGTGATCGTGGGTAATTTGCTCGAAAGTGGATCTGTCGAGGCCGTCCTCCCCTTCAGACAAGTGGTAGGTCCTGGAATCGCCTACGTTTATCACGTACCATGCGTTCCCCTCTTCCTCCATATCCATATTTTTGAGGATGAGGCCGCTAAGGGTGGTGCCTGCCACTCCCCCTTCCCTGTTTCCTATTTCTTCCACCACCTCCTGGGCCTCCTGCATGCATCCTGAGATCTCTTTTTTGGTCCTCACTTTGGAATTGCTCAGCTTTTCCATTACAGATAAGCAAGTGGCGCTTGCCTGCCTTCCTTTTACTCCTCCCCCCATGCCGTCGGCCACCAGGTACAGGCCCGCTTCTTCAAGATAAGAGTCCTGATTATCCGCCCTCTTAAGCCCTATATCGGAACAGGCTGCGCTGGAGATCTCGATTTTGCTCATTTGACGTCTTTCTGTATGAATTACACTAATATCCTACATTTTCCACATATCAATGGATTGCATTGCCAAAAGAAGGATGGAAAGTGTAAGATCGAAGGGCTTACTTGCGCTTAGCGCGGGTATTTTTTCTTTTTATCAATTAGAAAAACCATCGGGCCGGTGGGCATTGGCTGTGCGCAGGGCGCATTATGCGCTTCCGGCCCGCAAAATAAAAAGGGGTCGGATGCCTACAATCCAACAACTTGTCCGAAACGGACGCAAGCCAAAGACGAAGAAATCCAAGACTTTGGCCCTCAAGGGATCCCCTTTGCGCAGGGGAGTCTGCACGCGTGTTTATACCACCACTCCTAAGAAGCCCAACAGCGCTTTGAGGAAGGTTGCCCGTGTGAAGCTGAGCTCGGGATATGAAGTTACAGCCTACATCCCCGGAGAAGGACATAATCTTCAGGAGCACTCCATAGTTCTTGTAAGGGGCGGAAGGGTAAAGGATCTGCCTGGAGTGCGTTACCACATCGTGCGCGGAGCCCTCGATACCCAAGGCGTCAAAGATCGAAAGCAGGGCCGCTCCCTGTACGGAACGAAGAAGGCTAAGTAGAGATGTCACGCAAAGGACCTGCAAAGAAGCGCGTTATAGAGCCGGATCCCATTTATAAGTCCACCACCGTGGCCCAGCTCATCAACAAGGTTTTGAAAGACGGAAAGAAATCCGTAGCGGAAACGATAGTTTACACTGCCTTAGACAAGGTGGGCAAAAAAAGCGATCAGGAAGCTTTGGGAGTGCTGAAGAGGGCTTTGGACAATATCCGCCCGACTCTGGAAGTCCGCAGTCGCAGGGTAGGGGGA
>JAGBQM010000007.1 GCA_017632855.1 Aeriscardovia sp. | reverse complement strand
GGCCCCTCCAGGAGGTTTGGCGGAAGCCCCGAGGCCTGGAAGCTTTCTGAAGGGAGAATAAAGGATATCTGCGCCAAGACCCCTTCCGGGGAAGCTTGCGCAGAGCGCCTGGGGCCGGTGGGAAGCGGCCACTTTGTGAAGATGGTGCACAACGGCATAGAATACGCCCTTATGGGGGCCATTGCCGAGGTTTACGACATCTTCCGCCGCGAGGGCTTTTCTTCAGACCAGTGCTCCGAAATTTTCAGAAGGTGGGACGAGGGGGACCTTCACAGCTACCTTACCGAGATTACGGCAAAAGTCCTTGAACACAGGGACGCCAAGACCGGCAAGGGCTTTGTTGAAATAGTGAGCGACAGGGCCCGCATGAACGGGACGGGGACGTGGACCGTGCTTTCAGCCCTTGAGCTGGGCTGCTCGGTTCCCTCCATAGGCGAAGCCGTCTTCGAAAGGATTTTCTCTTCCGAGTCCGCCCTCCGCTCCGCTTTCGCCCACGATTCCAAGGGCCCCGGCATTTCCGTGGATTCTTCCGAAGCCATGCAGGCCCTCTACCTCGCCTTCGCCTCCGTCTTTTCCCAGGGCTTCGACCTTCTGCTTTCAGCCTCTAAGAAGTACGAATGGAACCTGGATCCGGCCGAGATCGCCGAAATCTGGGAGGCGGGCTGCATCATCCGCTCCAGCTTCCTTCCCAAGATCCGCTCCGCTTTCAAGAGGAAGGCGGATCTGGCGTCCCTCATGGCCGATCCCGAATTCAGGTCCATGGAGGAAAAGAACGTCCAGTCCATGAGGAGGGTGGTGGCAAAGGGCGTTTTGGGGGAGGTGCCCCTTCCCGTCCTCGATTCCGCCCTCTCTTACCTAGACGACCTTTCCCACCCCCTCCCCTCCAACCTCATAGGGGCCCAGAGGGACTACTTCGGCGCCCACGGCTACGAGAGGACGGACGAAGAAGGCTTCTTCCATACCGAGTGGGAAGAGGGCGGACAAGAGGTTAAAAGGCAGTAGGCAAAGGCTGGGGAAATGGAACGGAATCGGGCCAGGATACAGGATGTGGCCAGGCTCGCCCACACCAGCGTCTCTACGGTTTCCAGGGTGCTAAGCGGAGGGAAGAACGTGGACCCGGCCACCAGGGAAAAGGTGGAAGAAGCCATAAGGGGGCTGGGATACATCCCTTCCGCCTCGGCCCGGGCGATGAGGTTGGAACGCACTCACCTTGCAGGCCTCTTAGTCCCCGATATGACAAGCGGCTACCACGCCCTTCTGTCGCAGACGATAAAAGACGACCTGTTCAAGCGCGGGTACCTGACCATGATAGGCACTACCTTCGGGGACCGCGCCATGCAGCGCTCCTACATCTCTTCCTTCATCTCCCAGAGGGTGGACGGCCTGGTAATCCTTTCTTCCTTTTTCCCGGATCCCTTAGAGCCCTCTTGCGTGAGCGGAGTGCCGGCCGTCTTTTTGGACACCTTTTTGGAAAAGTCGAAAATCCCCACCATAAACCAGGACGTGACGAAAGCCGTAGAAGACGCCCTCAAGGATCTGCGCTTTTACAGGCATGAAAAGGTGGGCTACATGCCAGGGCCCGTGGGAAAGCTTCCCCTCCTCGGCCAGTACAGGGAGGCTCTGGAAAAAAAGGCCTTGGAAGTTTTCGGCAAAGGCGCAGTGGACGTCTCCGCCCAGACCGAAATTTCGGTAATGTCTTCCTACGCCAACTTCCTCGCCCCTTCCTCTCCTTCCGACGCGAGCCTGGGCTTCAAGAGGAGGTGCGAAAAGGTAGACAGCATCCTTGAAGCGCTGCTTTCCGAAGGGGCCAGGGCCGTGATCGCAGGCTACGGGCCTGACGCCCTCGCCCTCTACCTTTGCCTTCGCTCCCGCGCCATCCCCATAGGCCAGGGAGGGGTGAGCGTGATATCTTTCGACCACGTGTCTATGGGAGACTTCCTTTCCCCTCCCCTTTCTTCCATAGAAGTGCCGGTGGGGCAGATGGGCCTCATGGCTTCGGAAAGCCTGCAGAGGGTGATGGAGGGGGAAATCATAGAAAACAGGAAAGTCGGAGCCAGTTACGTCCACAGGCAAAGCGTGGGCCTGGCGTAGAAAGGGGAAAAATGGAATCTTCGCTTTTTGAAATGCTGAAAGAGGGTAAAAAGGTAGGGGCCCTGGGGTCTTTGAACGCCGACTACTCCTTTTCCGTCTCCAGCTTCCCGCAGCCTGGAAGCACCGTCGCCGCTTCGGGCATGGTGGTAAGGCCCGGAGGGAAAAGCTCAAACCAAATCGTCCAGGCGGCCCTTTTGGGGATGGATTGCAAGATGTTCGGCCAGGTGGGAGAGGACCCCAGGGGAAGCTGGCTCATAGAAAAGCTGCGTGAAGCCGGGGTAGACGCGCAAAGGGTCGTAAAAAAGGGCCCCGAGTCGGGGCACGCCTTCATCATGGTAGACAATAGCGGGGAAAACGAGATAGTCGTAAGCTCCGGATCCAACGGCTTGCTGGATCCGGAATACGTGGAAGAAGTGAAAAGCGACCTCTCCTCTTTGGACGCCCTGGGGTTTTGCCTGGAAGTTCCCGTAGAAACCGTGGAAAAGGCCCTGAGGGAAGTGGAGGGGCCCGTAAAGGTGCTAAACGTCTCCCCCATCCCTTCCTCCCCTTCCCTGGATATAGCCCGCGGGGCGGATGTAGTGATAGTAAACGAGGACGAGGCGAAAAGCGTAATAGGAAAGCCCATGCCCTCTTCCCCCGACAGCTTCCTTTGGGGCACGGCGGCCAAGATGCTTAAGAAAAGGAATCTGCCTTCCGTGGTGGTCACTTTGGGATCCAAAGGAAGCGTGGCGCTGGAAGAAGGGAAGGCGTGGCCCATAGCCCCCAAGCCCGTCGCCCCCAAAGACACCACCGGCTGCGGGGACTCCTTTGCGGGATCCCTTTTGGCCGCCCTGGCCTCAGGCATGGGGCTTCCGGACGCCGCCCGCCTCGCCTCCTTCGCCTCGGCCTATTCGGCCCTCGGAGACGGAGCCCAAAGCTCCTACGGAACGAAAGAAGAAATTAAAAAGTTTGCGGAAGGGTGAGGGAGGAAAAGCGCCACGCGCTCTTTTCTTTTCCCTGGCAAAAGGTGGCGGGAATGAGGGGATCGTCCCAAATTCTTACGGCCTTTTCCACTATCTCCCGCTTTTCTTTCTGGGCGGCCACCAAAAAGACTTCCATGCTGCTCCTTATAAACCTCATAGACACGCTCATGCGCGAAGAGGGGGGCTTTGGAGAATCGTCTTCCCAGGCCGTAAGGCCGTCAGGGTGGGTTCTAGCGGGGAAAAGGGAAGCCACGTGCCCGTCGGGGCCGCAGGAAAGCCAGGAGATCGAGCACCCCTTTCCGAACCCCGTGCTTAAAATCTCCTCTTCATAGGCTTTGGCCCCCTCTTCAGCGCAGGAAAGCTGGGGGAAGGGGTGGATGTTTCCTTCCGGCATCCCCCAGCCCTTTAAAACGTCCAAGAAGGGGGAAAGCTGGTTGAAGTTCAAAAGGGAGGGGTCTGAAGAAAACCTCTCGTCGGCAAAAAAAACGTGGAGGCAAGAGAGGCGAAGGCCCTTTAAAAGGGGGCTCGAAGCTATGGCCCGGGCCACTTTTTCCCCGTCCCTCCCCCCCGACACCAGCCACGACGCCCTTTTCTCCCTCTCTAAAATGCGGTGGGTGTCTAAAAGGATTTCGGAGGCCACGGCCGGGCCGAAGGCCTCCTCTTTCCACACTTCAATTTCCCTTTCAGCCGACATCTTTCGCTCCTTGGGCTTCAAATTCCAGGCACTTAAAGTAAAGGGGGTCGGGGGGGAGAAGCTCCATCTGCCTTATTAAAAGATCCCCCCTGTCCAAAACCCGCTTGGGGGTTTTAAACGTCCTTTCCCCGTCTCCGATTTCAAAGGCCTTTCCCGCGTCGGCTTCCTTTACGCTCCTTTGCCAGCCGGGGCCCCCGAAGGCAAGGGAGCGGACGGAGGAAGAGTAGGAAGGGGCCTGGATGAAGCGGGCGGGAAGGCCGAATTCCTCCCTCCCCCATCCGGCCAAAATCAGAGCCAGGGCGTCCAGGCTTCCCGTCTCTATTTCGAAAAAGGAGGGAGGCATTGAAAGAAGGGAAGCTTTCGCCCTCTCCCTCCACTGTTCGCTTTTGATCCATGAAAGGTCTATCGCTTTCTTTCCCGCCTGCTTTAAGAGGGAAAAGTTCTTCAAAACCTCTCTGGATCCCAGGTCCGTTATGTAGCAGGAAGACATAGAGTAAAGCTCCCCTTTGATTTCCACCCTCCCGGGGTCGAACACCGCAAGGGAGGCCTCTTCGGGAAGCAGGGGGAAAAGAAGGTGGGAAAGCGGGGCTTCTTTCGGCTTTTTCAAAGAAATTACCTGCCCTCCGCCGGAAAGGGAAGAAAGGGAGAACCCCCCTTCTTCCCTTTCTTTTCCCTCCCCCTCCTCCACGTAAAAGGCCCTGCAGGAAAAAGCCGAGGCCGCTTTTTCCGCTTCTTTTCTCGTTCCGGAAAGCCCCAAAAAGGCCAGGGAGGGGTTTGGAACCGAAGGAAGGGCCTCCCACGCTTTCGGACCTTCTTCCCCCTTTTCTTTTACAGCTTCCTCCATTTTCTCCCATCCCTTTCCATAAGCTTGTCTGAAGAGGCGGGGCCGCGGGATCCCGCCCTGTAAAACTCCAAAGTGGAGGGGTTTTTATCCCAGAACTCCTCCAGCGGGTCGATTATTTTCCAGCCGCATTCGGTTTCCTCTTCGGAAGGGAAAAGGGAGGAGCGGCCCAGCATGGCGTCTTCTATCAGCTCTTCATAGGCTTCGGGGCTCTCTTTGGGGAACTGCTTTTCATAGGAAAAGCCCATGCGGACTTTTTTCATAAGGCTTTCCGCCGGGACTTTGGAAAGGACTTCCACTTGCACCCCTTCGTTTGGCTGAATTTTGAAAACCACGCTTTCCTTTTCCCCTCCTTCCCTATCGGGTTTCAGCACCAGGGCGATTTCCGCCGCCCTTTTGGGGAGCCTTTTTCCCGTGCGAAGGTAGAAGGGGCAGCCCTGCCAGCGGGGGGTGTCGACGTTTATTTTAAGGGCGGCGAAGGTGTCTGTGAGGGAAGCGGGGCTTACCCCTTCTTCCTCCCTGTAGCCCTTTACCGGCTTTGCCCCTTCAAAGCCTGGAGCGTACTGGCCCCTGGCCGAAGTCCTTTCGAGGTTTTCTATACTGCAGTTTTTCAGGACCTCGATCTTTTTCTCCCTCTCCCCTTCCCTTCCCTCGGGCTTTTCCATGGCGCTAAGCGCCAAAAGCTGCATGAGGTGGTTTTGAAGCACGTCCCTGGCGGCCCCGGCCTGCTCGTAGTAGGCGCTCCTCCCTTCCACTCCGGCGCTTTCGGTCATGCTGATTTGCACGTGGTCCACGCGTTCAGATGACCAAAGGTACTCGAACAGGGGGTTTTCAAAGCGGAGGGGGAGGAGGTTTTGGACCATCTCTTTTCCAAGGTAGTGGTCGATTCTAAAGATCTGAGAGGGGAGGAAGGCGGAAGAAAGCAGGGAGTCGAGATTTCTCGCGCTTTCCAGATCGCGGCCGAAAGGCTTTTCGACCATGACCTTTTGCAGGGGGTTTAAGGGATCTGCGACTCCGGATTCTTTCAGCCTCTCTATGACGAGGGGAAAGCTTGCGGGAGGGATGGAAAGATAGAACAGGGTGCGGCCCTCCGCGCCCTGTTCTTTTCCGGCCCCCTCTATTACCCCTTTCAGGGCTTCAAAGCTTTTTTCGTCGTCGAAAGTCCCCTTGGCAAAGTAAAAGTGGGGGGCCATGAGGGAAAAAACTCCCTCGTCGAATCCGGTCCTGCAGTTTTGCTCTATTTCACCTTTGGCCCATGAAAGAAAGTCCCCCCTTCCCCATTCCCTCCTGGCAAACCCCAGAAGGGCGAAGCCTGAAGGCATGAGGCCCCTGTGGAAGAGGTCGTAAAAGGCGGGCAGGAGCTTGTGCCTGGACAAATGCCCCGTCACGCCGAAGAGCACGATTGTGCAGGGCTCCGGGATTTTTCTCGCGTAATCGTTCTTTTCCAACTTCTCCTTCTTCCTCCCAAGGCTTATAGAATGTGATCATGTCCCTTATAGATTCGTGGATGGCGGTATGTCCGGATGGGGAATTTGCCGGCGTCAAAGACCAGTTTTCAAAGACCGTGACCCTGCAGAGGATTTTCGATCTTCACGCCTCCCTGGCCCCTTCCCAATTCCTTTTGAACCTCGTGTGGACCCACTCAAAAATAGTAGCCGCCATAGTTTTCGCCCTCTCCTTAAGGTCTAGGGAAAGAAAGGAAGAAGGCGTGGATATTTCCGTCATGCGCTTTGGGGCAAGGAGCGCTTCGGGCCTTAAGGGCGTCTCCGCTTCCCTCCCGCGCTTTCGCCCCTTGGAAAGGCAGCCCAATATAGTTCTGTCCGTGGCGGGGGCCCTTGTGCACGACGTAGGGGCCTACAAGGTGTCAAAAGACGGGTTTTCTTTCGACGACTCTTACCTCTTCCACGGCCTTTACGGCTACCTGGAGCTGCATAAGGCGGGATTTGGAGAAGAGATGGCCCTTTTCGCCAGGAACCATACCGGCAGCGGCATAACCCGCCGCGAAGTCATAAAGGAAAATCTCCTGCTTCCTCCTCAAGACTACCTTCCCCTCACGGTAGAGCAAAAAGTCGTGGCTTACGCGGACTGCTTCCACACTAAAAGCAACCCGCCCGCCTTCGTGAGCTTTGAAGAGGCTGAAAAGAGGATAGCGAGGTTCGGGAAAGGTCCCAAGGATCGCTTTGAAGAAATGGAGGCCCAGTTCGGAAGGGTGGACCTTCTGGACATCTCCAGAGAGTGTCAAATGCCTATCTTGGGTCGCCAACTACCGTCTTGCGGTCAATGATGGCCCCGAGGGCGTAAAAGATGGCGACAGAGTCTATAACTTCCTGAAGTATGGCCCCAACCACCACCGGTATCAGGTTGCAGGCGGCCAAAATCATCAGCACCAAGGCCAGGCCTATGCCCAAAAGCACGGCCTGAAGCATGATGTTTTTGGTCTGCCGGGAGATGGCAATGGCCCTGGGAACGGCAAGGATTTCGTCATTCATTATCACGGCCTGGGCGCTTTCGCTGGCTACCGTGGCCGACCCGTCTGTCATGGCTATGCCGATATCTGAAGAGGCGAGGACGGGGGCGTCGTTTACTCCGTCTCCCACCATCATCGTCACGTGCTCCGCTCCGGCTCCAAGCAGCCGGCCCAGCTTCTTTTTTCCGCCCTTTTCATCGCTGTCGACTTTTTTGTCTTTGGAAACGACGGCCAGCTTTTCTTCGGGAAGGAGTCTGGCCTTTACGTCTTCGATTCCCAGCTGGGAAGCTATGGCGTCGGCGGTCCCCTGCCTGTCTCCCGTCACCATGGTGATTTTGGATATGCCAAGCTCTTTCAGATCCCTTATCGCGGCCTTGGAGTTGGCCCTGGGAAGATCCTTTAGGACTATCCTTCCTGCAATCTGTCCGTTTAGCGCTACGAAAACCCCTATTTCATCGGGGGCGAGGTCGGGGAAGGAAGCGGAGCACCCAAGGCTTTCTTCAAGCCATTGAAGCTTTCCTACGGCTACCTTTTTGCCTTCCACTATCCCCCTCAGGCCGTTTCCGGGGTTCTCTTCCACTTCTTCCGCGGAAGGAGCCCCTCCTTCTCCCCAGATGGCGCCTGCGGCCTTTGAAATGCCTTTGGCGAGAATATGGACGGAGTAGGCTTCAAGGGCTCCCGCGAGCTTCAGGACCTCATTTTCGTCAAATCCGGGCAGGCATTCCACCCTGTAAACCTGGGGGTCTTTGGAAGTGAGGGTGCCGGTTTTGTCGAAGAAGATGTGGCTTACCCGGCTCATCTGCTCCAAAACGCCCTGGGACTTTACGATGATGCTGTGCTTGGCGAGTCTTCCTATACCTCCCATATAGGCCACCGGGGCCGCTATGAGCAGGGGGCAGGGGGTGGCCAACACCATCACCTGCACGAAGCGGACGGGATCGCGGCTGCAGGCCCATGCGATTATCCCTATGGCCAGGGAAACCACCGTGAAGGGAACCGCGAGGAGGTCTGCGGTCTTTACTATGGGGGCCCTGGAATCGTTGGCGCTTTCCACCAGCTTCAGGATTTGCTGGTACTCGGAATCTTTGGCCGCGGCGGAAGCCTTCATGTAGAGGGCCACCGACTGGTTCACCCCTCCCGACAGCACCTTGTCTCCCGCCTTAAGGTCGGCGGGGACGGGTTCCCCGTTTATCATCGACATGTCTACGGAAGCTTCCTGGCTTACAAGAACTCCGTCTACGGGTATGGTTTCTCCGGGCTTCACGAGAAGGACGTCGCCGACGGATATGTTTTCCACCGAAACGTCTTTTACCGAATCCGCATTTGCGGGGCTTACCAGGTGCGCCGTCTTAGGGGCGTTTTCCATCAGCTTCGTGAGGTTTTCTCCGGCTTTGGACTGGGCGAAGTCTTCAATGGCTCCTCCCGTAAAGACCATGAGATCTATAATCCACGCCGCCCAAAACGTTCCCACGAGGGTGGCGGAGATGATCGCTATGACGGCCAAAATATCCGAGCCCGCCCTGTGGGCCATCCACCCTTTGATGATGTCGATGATCTCGATCACCAGGGTGTAGATGGATAAGAGTATGAATATGATTATCGCTACAATTCTTGCAGCTTTTGCATCATTCCAAAGAATGCCGCATATAATTCCAACCGCTATGGATACCAGCATCATTGGGGAAGAAATGAAGAATTTTCCAAATCCTCTCCAGAACGCCGCCATCTTTCCGTGCCCTTTGTCAGGCATGGTTGCAGCAGCTTCAGTCAAGGTGAGTCCTTTCTCCGCCTAAGCGGATGCCCGATAGCTTCGGGACTTTGACTAGATTAACTCGATGACGAAAAACTTATTGATCGCTCAATTTGGCCAAGAATGAATTCCCAGGTTTTGTTGATACATATCTTAATATAGGGGATCTAAAAACCGGAATCGGGTCAGGCGGCTCTATTTTTTCTTTTTCTTCCTCTTCTTTTTTTGCCCTTCCGGCCTTTCCACTTTTACCGTCGAGGCCGAGATGGATCCCGCCACGTAGGCTTGAAGCCTCAGCCATTCGGGAAAGAGCTTCATTGCGTCCGCCATGGAGTCTATATCCGTCAGAGCCGCGAAGCTCTTGTCTTTCATAGTCAGCTTCATCGTCAGCTCGCCTTTTTCATTGCACGAGCATTCGAAGACTATTCCGCTTGACTGGTATTCCCTGCTGTAATTGACGGAGGTTTTAAAAGTTTCTTCGGAACCTAGGATAGGAAGGTGGAATTTATCTTCCATATTTCCCCCTCGGGACATAAAAAAGCGGAGGATGCGAGATTCGAACTCGCGAGGGCGTGAACCCAACACGCTTTCCAAGCGTGCGCCATAGGCCTCTAGGCGAATCCTCCGAATGCCATAAGCACTCTCCTAAGTGTAGCACTTATGAGGAAAAAATGCTAAGGGAAGAATTATAATTGTTTGTCTACAAACTATATGGATTGCGGGGTGCGCTTTTGAAAAAGAAGAGGGTGTTTGAAACGGCTGCAGCCGTCTTGGGGTGTGCGGCCGTAGTAGTGATGTTGGCGGGATGCGGTCAGTCTTCATCGACTTCGGCTTCTTCCCCGCAGGCTTCTACGTCTTCGCCTGCGGGGGGAAGTTCGGGCAAGAGCGGCGCCTCTTCGTCTGCTTCAAGTTCCTCCTCGTCTTCCTCTGCATCGGGATCGCAATCCTCATCCTCCGGTTCCGCCTCTTCCTCTCAATCCAAAGGGTCGGGATCAGCTTCACAAGGCTCCGCTTCGACTCCTTCTCCCCAGAGTTCTTCCGGAACTTCTTCCTCTGCTTCCCTCACCCACTACAACCAGGATCCCTCCGTCCCGCTGCCCAAGTCCATAAGTCCGTCTATCCCTGACAGCGCCACCGTAATAGGTCCGGATTACGCTCAGCTCTCAAACGGCAAAGTCGTGAACCTTTCAAACGGAAAGGAAGTCACCAATCCAAAGATTGTCGGGACCGCTACCACGCCCCCCGATCCCGGAGCCGCTTCGGGAGGAATGACTTTCATACCCGAACAGGTGGGAAATGTACGAAAGCAAATGAAGAAGCTGCAGGAGAGCCAGGAAAGTTCAGCGCAAACAAGCGCATATGTCGTAAAGACTGCAGCCTACTTGCCTGACGGAAACTACGGCGCATTCTGGTCTTCCGATTCCAACGGAGAGGTATTTTACGACGCCCAGGGCCAGCCCTTCGTTCAACAGGCGAAGGGGGTCATAGATGTTTCCGCATGGAATGGAAACATAAATTGGGCCGAACTTAAGAATGAAGGCGTTCAAGGGGCGATAATAAGGCTCGACTACGGTTCGTATAACGGCTATGACTCTGAGGCCTTGAACAATATCGATCAGTGCCTGCAACTTGGAATCCCCATAGGGGTCTACATATACTCTTACGCTTACAATTCCCAGGTCGCCTACGGGGAAGGAAGCTACGCCGCAACCCTCCTGGAGCAGGCAGGGGTTTCCCCGTCCCAGCTTCCTCTCGGAATTTACTATGATCTCGAGGCATACAGCTGGTATGCGCATCCTCATCCCAATAATCCGGGGGTATACCAAGGTATAGTTTCCAGCTTCTTTGACGCAATGTCTGCTGACGGGTATACGAATACGTCAGTTTACTCTTATCCCGAATATCTTGAAACGGCTTTGAACAATTCCTACATCTACCAGCATGTAGGCTGGATAGCCAGCTATTCCTCAGATCCGGGATTTAACCAGTGGAATACGAACTTCCGCGGATGGCAGTATAGCGATGAAGGGCAAGTATACGGGGCAAACGGTTATGTGGATCTGGACGCATTCGGATACGCATCTTATACCCCTATAGCATGGGCTAAACCTCTCAATCTTTCTTCCTACCCCATAGCCAATCTGCCGGACGGGGACTACTACATAGACCTCGCTTCCGACCTTTCCACCTCCCTTCAGGCTCCTTCCGGCCAGGAGGGCATCCAGATGGATACGGCTGCAGGAAATCGC
>JAGBQM010000006.1 GCA_017632855.1 Aeriscardovia sp. | reverse complement strand
CGAGTACGAGCTCTTCCTCATCCCCGCCGTCATCTTCTTCGGCTTCGTCTCCGACCTTCTAAAAGGCCGCAGGGCTCTTGTCACCTTCTGCCTGACGATAGTGATGATATGCGCTCTGTGCCTCTACTTCTTTGCCCCCGATAAGGCTCTGATTCTGGTAGGACTCTTCATCTCCGGAGCCTGCATTTATGCACCTCTAGATCTTGTAGGCCTTATGGTAAACGAGGCCGTCCCCAAGTACGCCGTAGGAGTTTCCACCGGATTTATGGGTTTCTTCCAGTACATCTTTGGAGACACCATCGCCACCGCCCTCATAGGAGAACTTGTAGACAGGTTCGGCTGGGGAGCTTCCAGCGTTGTCATCTTCATAGCAGGAGGCCTCTGCTTCCTTCTCTCCCTTTACCTGACTTACTCTGAGAGGCACATCATCAATATGGAGAAGAGGGCCAACTCCCTAACTCCCGCCGAGAAGGCCGCTCTGGAAGATCCTCTCAGCGCAGACGAGGATGTGCTGAAGGCCGCCGAGGCTAAGGTGAAGGGAAAAAAGGTAAAAAAATAGGTATGTAGGTTCCCCATGTTATCATTGACTAACTAAAGGTTCTTCTTCTGGAGGATGTCATTTCAGTTTCAATGACAGGGGAACCCTCGGTATCCCCGACTTTTGAAGAGGGGGAAGGCAAAGGTGTCTCCCCCCAGCAGCTTCGCAAGGCGAAGAGGGCTCTTCCAGCCCTCTTCGCCTTAGGTATTTTCGGCCATATTATCTTTCAATCCTTTAACCTTGTTTACCAAAATGTGGGCGAAAGCCTGCATATGGCGCCTGAAGCTTCGCTTTTGGTGTCCCTGCCGGGAGTGGCCCTGGCAGCAATATGCCTCTTTTACGACACCCTGTGCGACTATGTGTCTCCAAGGACGATCGTGTGCATAGGGACCTTGGTTTTAGTGGCAAGTTCAGTAGCAGGATTTTTGGGAGCTTCCAACTTTTGGGTGGTTCTGGTATGCAGAATATTTCAGACCATAGCCGTGCACGCTTCTGTAGTTCTGGTAATCCTAGTAAAGTACCTTCCCAAAAAAGACAGGAGCATTTTTATAGGCCTAAACAATGCCGCATACTTCGTATCGGTAGTATTGGGAATGCTTCTTGGAGGCCAGATTGACTTTATACCTTGGAAATACATCCTCCTCGTCCCGGCTCTGGCAGTCTTCCTCCTTCCCCTCCTTCTTAAAGACGTCCCGAAGCTAGAATCCAAGCCGGAGCCCTTCGACGGGCTGGGAGCTTCACTTTTTACTGTTTGCGTAGCATTCCTCACCATCTTCTTTACTTATGAAAAGATATGGCTCCTTTTGGTCAGCTGCCTTCTTTTCGCCGTCTTTGCAGTGTGGATGAAAAAGAGCAAAAATCCTCTTCTTACAAAGTCGATGATGAAGTCGAGGGCATTTATAGGCACTCTTTTCATCCTCTTTTTGACTTTCTTCTTCCAGTACGCGGCCATACCGATTTATAAGACCATAGGAAAAAGCGTGTACCACATGCACCTAGAATCCATTTCATGGCTTTTGGCCCTGGTGTACTTGATATGCGTGGGGGCTGCCTGCCTGTCGGGGGCGATATGCAAAAAGATTGGCGACTGGCCTTCCATCCTCCTCTCCCTCTTTTTGATGCTGCTCGGATTTTTGCTCTCGGCCTTCGCCATTAAGTGGGGATTTGCGGCCGTGACAGTGTTCATGATTGTCTACGAGGTGGGTTTAACATTGGTGTATACGCCCATATACGACATAGCCACTTCTGCCCTGCACGAAAGCCAGAGGGGAAGAGGGGTGGGAATAGCGCACGTAGCCATGAACGTGGCCCCCGCCCTCGGAATTGCTGTATACAGCGCCATCGAAAAGTCCCATATGGGTTTTGAGCTTGTGCCTCGCCTGTCGCTTGTATTTTGGCTTATGACTGCGCTTTCAGCCCTGTCAATAATCTGCACTCTCGGGGTTCGCAAGTTTGTAGGACACTCCGTCCGCACTCCAAACCAGTAAGGATTGTTAATGGAGAACGCAAGCGACAATGACGTCGAATTTGAACGAATAAGGCGGGAAACCAAAAAATCCCTCCCCAGCCTTTTGTTTGTCTTTATCATCGGCAATCTGATGATTCAATGCTTTAATCTGGTCTACTCAAACATAGGCACCTCCCTGCACGTTTCAGCAACTGCAGCCGCGCTCCTTTCCACGCTTCCCGGAATAATTTTGGGAATAGTGTGCATGCTTTATGAGACGCTGTGCGACTTTATTTCACCTAAGAAGATG
>JAGBQM010000005.1 GCA_017632855.1 Aeriscardovia sp. | reverse complement strand
CTCGAGAGAGCAAAGGCACGCGGACTTTTCATCCACTTCTTCAACTGGCTCTGATCCACTGCAGGATGAGCAAAGTAGGCTCTGTCATCCATTTCCTGAAACACATCTCCTTTTACCAAGAATCTAGACATTCTTTTTTCATCCTTTCTCGCCTAATTTTGTCACTCTCAAATATAGCAGCTAAAAAAGGCCATTTTTTTCAATTTCAACCGTAAATTACGTTTGAAATAGCCCTTTCTTGACGATTTTTTAAATTTTAGATAGCGTAATAACTGTTGATTATCTTTCGATTTAATCTCTCTCGAGTATAAAAATCCATATTTTTCTGTAAGGAGCAAAATGTCTCAAAATGAGACCGATTCAAATGTCGTAAAAGTCCCCTTGGAAGAGGTCGAATACTGCTGGAAAAGAACCCCGGGAGGGGAAATCCAGAGGGTGTTCACATGCGACTTTTGGAAAGGAAAGGACGACTGGAAAAGCGGAATTGATTGGAGGAAAGTTCCAGTAGCCCTCCTCCAAAAGAGGGCGGAAGAAATAGACAACGGCCAAGGAAGAGTGGTTTGTCCCCTTGGTAAGCTTAAAAACTTCGGGGAAGACGGAAAAGAAGCCGAAAAAAGGCCATACATAGACCCCGACATACTCGCCCGCAAGGACAGAAACTGGAACGGCATGGACTGGGACAGCTTCACAGAGTCCGATCCCCGCTGGCGCGAGTGGCTTTCAAAGCCTTCTTCCCTTGAAATTTACAACACGTGGATAAGCCACCAGTTTGATCCCAACATGGGGGCGTTTGAGCCTTTCTCGGGAGCTCAGGCACAGTGGAATGCGGCCAGGAAATTTGAAGACGAATCAGCTTGGCTCCAGCTCATCCGAGACAATGCCGGAGCCGACTTCCCTCCCCTCGGTAGCAAGGTGGAAATGTTTGAGGAAAGCATTCCCAAAGAAGAAATAGAACTCGACTAGAAGGAGGTTTATTGACTTTTAATCCCCTTTACCACCCCCGCAGGCCGGATGGAAAATTCAGAGACGCTTCCCTTGGGGAAGGATGGCACGGGTATATGGGAAAAAATGGATCTTGTCACTTCTACTACGTCCACAACCGGGAGCGCCTCCAAGAAGGCTTTGCAGTCCTGCAAATGGCGGGCAGCGGCAGGCCCATGACTCTAACTGATGACGACCCCAATAGCCGGGCCCACGTAATAGATTCCGGAGAGGGGGAGCAAATGATGTGCTCCTCCAGCTATCACGGAGCCTTTGGCATTACAGACCACGATTCTCCGGCGCCATCCGTTCCTTTTTCACTTTGCCGGGGCAGCCTCAGATTCCAATCGGATGCCGGCAGGGAAGCCGATAAACGACAGGGTATTGAGGACAATCGGCACCTTCCCTACAACACCATGGAGCCCTCTAAGGCACACCTGTATCTCAAAAGGGGGATAAAGAGGGATGAAGAGCTCGGAATAGAAAGCTACCTAGATCCCGGAAATGTAGCAGAAGCAGTGTCAGAGCTGAGGAAAAGGTTCAGAAAAAAGCTGGGAATCGAAGATTCTTACGCCCTGCGCCACATGCCTGTGTATCTTTCCAAAGAGGGTGGAAAGCTCAAAGTGGAAGGCGCCCTTAAAATCACGCCTACAGGCAGGCTTATAGCTTCCAAGAGGCCTGTCGCCAGCGTTCGAATGGATGCGGCAGACGTCACCCGCCTCATGAGGGCCCTGCAGGAAGAACAAGGGGGAGGAAAGGTGCGCTACACCATAGGGCGGTGCGCCGATGGAAAAACCTTTGGCCTACAAATCATCAAAGATTTTAAAGGAAAAGATGGCCACGAAAAGACCATGTGGGGCATTTTGGCGCCTAGAACTCCGGGAATCAGGACCTTCAAAGTGAAAGCGCAAGAGGATCCCCAGGCAAATTTCCAAAAGCGGAAGACGGAAGTCAGGGAAGAAATAAAAAAGCGCTCCTCTTCATCCGGATGGAAAAAGACAGAGCGCGGAAGAATGCTTTTAAGCGCCTACAGGCAGGCCAGGAAAAAGGCCAGGGAGGAAGAAAAGGCAGAAGGGTAAAGGATGCGCATCAATCTGCACTCTCTTTGCTTCCAAACTCTTCTGTAGAATGAGCTTTCGACTTGACTTCCCTCTTAGGCTTTACAGGCTGAAGCCTTCCAGAGTTAATCTTCTGGATGGTATTAGTCTTGTAGCCTTTAGGGAAGTCGTAATCCCTCACTAGCCCCGTCAGATCTTCCTCTTTCCTATATATGGTGCGGTACTCAATTATGGGGTTATAGGATCCCAAACCGAACCAGTAGGCAGGATCCCCCATAATGCGCCTGAGCGAATACTTGATCCTCAGAGCTATCGTGCTAAGCACTGGAAGGCTTGAAGAAGGTGCAAATTTCTTCTTTATAAGTACATACCTAGTAGTGCCAAGGCCCGAATCCTCCCCCAGAGTCCAGGAGTGGTACTGGGGAGCGAGCTCGCCTGAAGCGATAAGCTCTTTACGGATCTTGTCAAGGTAGCGTGGGACGTCAGGATTCTCCTTGAACCCGAGCTCCAAAAATACCCTGAAAAAATAATCGGTGCCGTAGCTGTCGACCCGGTAGGCCTGCCTGTACGGATCGTGGGTGGTGCGCACAGAAACTATAAAGTAAGCTCCCGCATGCTTTACCGGGGGAAAGAAGATGGAATCATAGATCCCCCGCTCGATCCTGTTCCCTTTTTCATCGCTTGTAAGGTAAACGACATTATCGGCCCAGTAGGGCTGGGAAGTGTCGGAGTGGAGGCGGTCTATAGCGGGAAGGAAGAGGGAAGGGTAAACATAGAGCCTGGAAAGTTTGGAGCTGTCATTTTTCTCCTTGAGGTTATCCCCCCTCTCCACGCGCGTCCCCTCGGCCCAGGAAGCCATCATGATCAGAAGGAGGACGGAAATCAAGGCCGTGTACCAGCCTCCGGAAAGAAACTTGGAACAGGAGGAGATAAAGAACATACCCTGTACCACCGTAAAGGCGACAGTAAAAATTACGGCCCATGCTTTCTGCCTCTTCCTCCACATCCACACTCCCATAAGGAGGGTGTTCATCAGCATTGTGATTGTAAGCGCCAGACCATAAGCTGAAGCCAAATGGGCAGAAGTCTGGAATATGAGGAGGGTGCACTCTGTTGCCAGGCATAAAGTGGCGTTAGCAGCCGGAATATATATTTGGCCCATAGTGGACGAGGGATAGCGCAGGCGCAGGCGAGGCATCCAGTTAATCCTGGCAGCTGTAGAAATTGAGGAGAAAGCTCCTGAAATCAACGCTTGGGAAGCTATAATCCCCGCCACTACAGATAAAATGACCGCGACCCACTTGAGGGCTTGACCCGGCATCATGCCAAAAAATGGATTAACAGCGCGTGCCGCCAAAGGATGGTTAAGCACCCAGGCCCCCTGGCCAAAGTAACAAAGAACCAAGGCTAAGTTCACAAAAGGCCAGGTGGAGTAGATGTTGCCCCTGCCTACGTGCCCCATATCGGAATATATAGCCTCTCCCCCAGTTGTGGCCAAAAATACTGTCCCAAGGATTGCAAGGCCAGCCTTATTGGAAGTTGTAAACATGAAATGGATTCCGAGCCAGGGATTTAAAGCCCCTAGAATCGACCAGTTCCCGGCCATATTCATAGCCCCAAAAACAGCTATAAAGAGGAACCAAATAGAAATCAGTACGCCGAACACTGACCCCAAAGAGCTTGTGCCGAGGCCCTGGATAGCAAAAAGTATAAAAATAATTACAAGGGTGATGACCAAGATTACGGTCGGAGTGAAAAAAGGCCTTACGGCCGAGATTGCCGTAAGCCCCCCTACAGCGGAAGAAATTGAAACAGCGGGGGTAAGAACGGAATCTGCAAAGAAAGTGGCCCCTCCAATCATGGCCACCGCAAGAAGAAGCCACCCCGCCCTCTTCCTTTTCAAAAGCTGAAAGAGGGCAAAAATGCCACCTTCCCCATGATTATCCATGCGGAGCGCAAGGATTACATATTTTAGGGTTACTACGAGGAAAATCGACCAAAAAATGAGGGAAAGAAAACCGCATACGGAAAAATAGTCGAGCCTTCCGTCTCCCTGTCCTGCAACAAACGTCTGAATGGTGTAAAGCGGGGAAGTTCCTATATCCCCATATACCACGCCTATGGCAATCAAAGACATGGCAAAGCTTACCTTGGGCGACTTTGTGTCTCCTTTGGGTGAGTTCATCAAATTCATCCTTTCAGTTGTGATGAGATTACTATACACTTCAGCCTCTCTTGGGAAGGGAAATTCGACCGCTGCAATCGATTGTGGTAATATAAATCTCATTAAAAAACTTAATGTTTTTTAATATTTGTATCTCTGAGACTTTAGGAGACAGTACGAAAAAAGAGGCGCCGGAATCTGCGGCTAGGGAAGCCCTGAAAGAAGCGGCAAGAAGAACGGGGGCATGGAGAATCGTGCTACTGCTTTCCCTTCTATCCATTCCGATTTCCATAGCCTCAGACCTAAAGAAGCCAGAGGCAGAACCCCAAAAGGCTCTTCCAAAAGCT
>JAGBQM010000021.1 GCA_017632855.1 Aeriscardovia sp. | reverse complement strand
TTCTCAATTAGATTCTACCTTTTGGAGTTGCGCAGGCCGCCGGGGCATAAAAAAAGTGGAGCTAGCCGGATTCGAACCGGCGACCCTCTCCATGCCATGGAGATGCGCTACCAGCTGCGCTATAGCCCCAACTGAGAAACCAGAAGTTCCTTTAAAAAGTATACAGGTAAATTGAAATAATTCAACCCCTGTACGTATCTTTATTTGAGGGACTCAAGTTCCTTAAGCATCTGTTCGGATATCGCCTCTTTGCGCAGGATTATGTAATCTTTTTCTTCGCAGCGCTGTTTGAATGTCTCTTTAAATTCATCCATATTTTCAGTCACGCACGCATAGACCTCATGCTCGCAGGTTTCTCCCGACAGTCCAAAAGTGACGGAGTAGCGGTAGCCAAAGAGGTGTTTTTCAGCATCCCACTTTAAATCAGGAACTCCTGTGATTTTTCCGCTTGCGCTAACTTTCCATTCGCCCAACGCGATACTGAAGGGAGCAATATGGGCTCCTATGACAGACCCCTCTATTTGCAAGGGCTTGTCGGTTCCCCACAGCTTTACTGTGACTTTCCCGTCGTTTTCTTCAATGGTTTCTTCTTTGTCCGCCATTACTGAAACAGAATAAATAAGCCCGTCTTCTCCCATAACCGCTACTCGGGCCTTGTTCGCTTTTTCAAAGCACTCGTTGCACAAAATCCTGGTGGCATCGGGGCTTTCATATGACAAATCGGTCCTTATGTTCCACTTTCCGCCTTTAAAAACAAGGATGTGAACTTTGCCGCAGACGTTTAGCAAATTATTTTCTTTGGTGAACCAATCCTTTTCGCCAATGCCGTAGCGGGCCCTGATCGCAGCAATGACAGGTCCTTTATAGGCAAACTTATAGGGTTTGGGGTATATTGCCTGATGTCCCTGATAAGGCAAGCCGCGGCTTGATTTTATGTGATCATCCCACACGCCTATAACTTCTTTGCCGCAGTAATCGCATGTAGTGTGGGCAATTTGAACTCCGGGCTCTTTAACTTCCAGTTCGCTCCCATCCGTCAAACCGGTAAACAGTTTTTCCATCCAAAAATTCAAAACTAACCTCCTCAGCTAAAACCATATTCCGATTTCCGGGTTGCATCAATTTTTCTTAGCGTTTTGATCTGCCCCATTTGAGGCTAAAGCGTCAGGGGCGGAACCCGGGGCGGAAGAGTCCTTCTTCTCCTTGTTATTTCCGCTTTCCGACCCTTCCTGAGAAGAAGAGTCGGAAGTCAAAGGAACCTTAGTGGAGGGATGGTTTTCTTCCTTCTTTTCCCCGCTTTGAGAGGGTGAAGGGGAAGGAGAGGGCGTAGAGGGGCTTGGCGCTCCTTCAGTCTTAGGTTGAGAGGAAGAAGCGGGAGGGCTAATAGTCTGCGAAGGGGAGGAAGAAGAAGAGGGGGAAGAAGGATCCGAAGAAGCCGCGCCTTTTCCTTCGGCCTGGTTGGTAAGCTTTTGAGCGTCTTCTGTAATGCTCTTTGACTTGTTTACGGCGTCCCTTATGAAGACGTCCGTCCCTTTTCCGCCCGTGACAAAAAGTATGATTCCACACACCACGACCAGGGTGAGGAAAGAAGAAATGACGGATACCGCTATAACTTTCTTTTTTGTCTTCTTTCTTTCCTTTCTAAAGCTCTTTACGGGGACGGGAGAAGCCGGCACTACCGTAGATGAACTCGAAACGGTCCTGCCTGCGGGTCTTGCGCGCCGCGCGGGCGCGGAAGCGATTCTTGGGGGAAGGCGAGGGGAAAACTGGGCAGGCAGGTCGTCTTGCTCAAGATATATCGGAGAGCTTGCAGATCTCCTCTCCGCCCTTTTGCCTTCCTTTGCCTTTTCTTCTTTGGCCTGCTCTTCCGCATCGCCGTCGTCATCGTCATCGTCATCGTCCCGCTTTCCTTTAATCCTTTTGGAGGACTCGTCAATGACGTTTTTATAAAGCTGGCTTGAGATGGTAGAAATTACGGAGGCCAGCACGGCCCCTATGATGGAGCCTGCAAGGCCTATCTTGGCAGTAAGGAAAAAAACGGTTATCGCCGAGAGCCCAGAAGCGGCAATCTGGGCGAAAGAAATATTTTTGAAGAAATTCCTCCAGCGGCTTTTGCCTCCGGACTTATTCTTTCTGGCCGTTCTCTCCTCCCGCGTTCCAATCGCACTTATAGGCTATATTCGGCCCCTCGTTGAAAGAGGCCATGGCCCATCTGCGCCCCCGCCTTTCAAAGCGGGCCCAGAAGGCGTTATTCATATCCAATAGGGACGCTCCCTTAGAAAAGCTTAAGTTACTGCCCTCTGAAAAGATAAAACGTATGCAGTCGTTTATGCAGGTTCCGTGGGAAAAGACGAAAAGCTTGTTCCAGTCCCCCTCCGTTTCCGTCCACTCCATTATGGCTTCTCCGGTCCTTTTCGCCACCTCTTCGTGAGGTTCGACGCCGTATTTAAGCTCGTTTCCTTCCCCTCTTCTCCAGCCTTCCAGATCTTCGGGGAACTTTTTCAAAAGATCCGATACCAGTTCCCCTTCCCATTGGCCGAATTTTCTTTCGATAAGCCTTGGATCCTTTTCCACCTTCAGGCCTAAGGGATCTGCAAAAATATGCGCCGTCTGGCAGGCCCGGGTCATTCCCGAACACACTACAAGCGATCTGGAGTCCGGCTTGTACCTTTCTTCGAGAGCTTTTGCGCTCTGCTCAGCCTGCCATACTCCCACTTTGTTAAGCGGCGGATTGCCTTGGATGCGACCAGCGATATTCCAATCCGTCTGCCCGTGACGAATCAAAAAAAGAGTGTCAATCAAAGCTAAATCTCCTTATGCGACCCAGTCGCGCCTTTCCTTTTTCCTTTAAAGAGCCAGGCAGCTCTTCCTATTATTTTATTATTTTCGGCGCTTGCGCCTTTCCCAGTCCCTTTTCAGGTCTAAAAGCTGGCAGGGATCGTTTACTCCCCTCAAAAGAAGGGGGTCGCGGCAAAGGGAGGCCATGATTTTTCCGCTTTTTTTGCACATCATAAACAAATCCGTAAGGTACACTTCCCCCTGGGCGTTTTTCCTTTCCGCCTTGCCCTGAGCCTGCAGGAGGGCCCCTGCATTGAAGGCGTAAACGGAGGCGTTGACGAGTTTTACCTTCTTTTCTTCTTCGCCGGCGTCTTTTTCTTCCACTATCCCTTTAACTTCTCCCGAGGGGGAGGTTACGACCCTTCCGTATCCGAAGGGATCTTCTACCTTTGTGGCAAGAAGGGTGGCGGCGGCCCCGCTTTCCTTGTGCGCTTTCAAAAGGGAAAGGAGGACGCAAGAAGAGAGGAGGGGGATGTCGGATGCGCTGGCTAGGATGAGGGAATCGGGTGAAAGCGAGGGTTTCAAAACTTCAAGCGCGCATTCCATGGCCCTTCCCGTGCCAGGCACTTCGTCTTGAAGGGCAAATACGCACGAAGGGCAGATTTTTCTCGCTTCCTCCTCTATTTTTTCCCTTTCATGCCTCACGACTACGCATATTTTATCCGGATTCGCCCCTTTGGCGGCTTCAAGGGCCCCTTCAAGAAAGCTCCTCCCTTCAAATTGGATAAGGGGCTTTGGGACGCAGCCCTTCATTCTGCTGCCCTTTCCGGCAGCCAGTACTACGCAGGCCAGATTCATTTACCCTCCCGATCCGGTTTTATTTGAAGAATACTAAGGGAGGTTAAAAGCATTCAAAAGGTATAAAAAAAGCCCGAAGGCCGAAAAGTTCCCCCATCTGGATTCGAACCAAAACTAAAGGATCCAAAGTCCCTTGTGCTGCCATTACACCATGGGGGAATACCACATAATTATAAGTTCAAATCGGCTGAAAATAAACTGAAGTCCGCCTCAGGCGCCCTTTTCAAAGATTCCGGCTACGCTGTTGTGCTCAAACACGGCCTTCATGGCTTTGGCAAGGACCGGGGCTATCGAAAGAACCGTGAGGTTACTGAACCTTTTTTCTTCCGGTACGGGGACGGTGTCTGTAACGACTACCTCCCTGGCTCCGCAATTTGCCAAATCCTCGCTGGCGTTTCCGTTCAGAAGGGCGTGGGTAGCCACCACCGTTACGCTTCTCGCCCCTGCGGCCCTCAGGCTCTTTACTGCCCCTATAATGGTGCCTCCGGTATCAATGATGTCGTCTACTATTACGCAGTCTTTGTCGCTCACGTTTCCCACCACTTCTTTGGAAACCGTGACGTTGGGGCGGGTGATGTCTCGGGTCTTGTGCAGGAATATGAGGGGAACTCCGCCAAGCCTGTTGGACCACTGTTCCGACACCTTTATCCTCCCCGCATCCGGGGAGACTATGGCAAGGTTGCAGCCTTTCATGCTTTCTTTTATGTATGACACCAGCGTAGGCATGGCCTGCAAGTGGTCCACCGGCCCGTTGAAGAAGCCCTGGATCTGGGCGGAGTGCAGATCTACCGACATCACCCTGTTTACTCCGGACGCCGTTAAGAGATCCATCACGAGCTTGCAGCTTATAGGCTCCCTTCCAAGGTGTTTTTTGTCCTGCCTCGAATACCCCAGGAAGGGGATTACGGCGGTAATGGATCTGACGGACGCCCTTTTCAGGGCGTCTATCATGATCAGCTGCTCCATTATCCATTTGTTTATGGGCTGGCAATGGGTCTGAAACACAAAAGCGTCGTCTCCGCGCACTGATTGGGTGTACCTGCAGTAGATTTCCCCATCTGCAAAATCGTAGAGGGTGGTTTTAAGAACTTCTATCCCCAGGTGGGAGGCTATGTCCTTGGCCAGATTAGGGTAAGATCTCCCCGACACCAAAACGAGCTTTCTGGTGGCGTTGGAGGAAAGCATTTCATAAGGCGTATCACAATCTTGTGTCACAAAACGAAATTAATTAACTCTGTGGACAATTTTCCCTACGGTATAAGCCCCGGGAGCGAATAAAACTGCAGACGCCGGGGTCGGTGAGGTAGTCTATGGGCTCTCCCGCGGCCGCCTTTTTCCTAATCATGGTGGAAGATATGCCTAGAAGGGGAGGGGAAAAGACTTCGACTTTTCCCTCCATCTTCTGCGGGAGCCTCAGAGGGTAGCCGGGCCTTGCAGCCGCTATGAACTCGGATATTTCAAACAGCTTCTCCCAATTCTTCCATTTTTCAATCCCTAAAAGGGCGTCTATGCCGAGGATGAAGAAAAGCCGGCAGGGGGCGTAAAGGGAATGAAGATCGCAAAGGGTGTCAAAGGCGAAAGTGGGGCCTCCCCGATCGATGTCGACTTTTGAAAGGAAAAACCTGGGGTCTTTTGAAACCGCCATAAAAGCCATGGCGCATCTGTCTTGAGGGGAAGCTTCGGGTTTTTTTTGAAGGGAGAAATTCGTGGGCACGAAAGCCACGCGATCCAACCCGTACCTGAAGGCGGCCTGGGAGGCCAGGGAAAGGTGGCCGTAATGGATGGGATCGAAGCTTCCTCCCATAACCCCCATCCTCAAAATTTCACTCATCGGCCTCATCCATAAAAGGGGCTTTGGCGTCCAAAAAGGAAAGGGGAGTGAAACTCGAGTCGCACAGGGCCCGGATGCTGGAAGCGAAATCCGCCACCTGCACCAGCTCGTCTGCCATCAATGACACTTCCCCCCTCCTTTCAAACTTCCTGAAAGAAGAGACGTGCCTTTCAAGGGAAGAGAGGAGCTCCTTTTCCTTTTTTAACGTTTCCCCCGAATCCGCGAGGCACTTTTCTTTGACGGGCCACGGGGATATTACGCCCGAACAGAACTTTAAAACAGGCTCGAAATTCGGATTCATATTTCTTTTTTCCGCCCAGACAAGAAAAACATAGCGCAACTGGGCGAGCCTCCAGCAGGCTGCGAGGAGGACGTCGAAGCAGTTCCGGGGCCCCGTGGGAACGCTTCCCTCAGGTTCTTCGGAGCCCGCATTCTTTTTCATCCTTTTAAGGCCTCCCCTTCCTTCCAGCCCAGGGCCGGAAGCCTGAATTTGGAAGCAAGGCGCCTGGCAAAGGAAGAGTAGCCGCCCGCCATGAGGATGGACTGGAAAGAATGGCGCACAAGCATTTCGGCTCCGGCTTTAATGTCAAGGTACCTTCTTCCGTCAAAGACAAGGCAGGCCGGGGCGGGGGATGAAGAAAGTATGCCTACTCCGATCTGGCTTTCTTTGTCCACTATCAAAGGGGAAGGCATAAGGACCGCTCCGTCCACGGCCACTACTTCCAAGGCCTTTACTCCCGGCCAAATTACCCCTCCCCCCGCGCTCAGGGCGTAAGCCGTAGATCCCGTGGGAGTGGAAATCACAAGGCCGTTGGCGTCGAAATTCGCCATTTCCACCCCGTCCACTTCCAGGCCGATGGAAATCATCCTCGAGTTCGACGCCCTTTCTATGGCCATTTCGTTTATGGCCCATCCTTTAAAGGTCTGGCGCCCCGAATCTATGGAGGCCTCCAAAAGAAAATGCTTGGAAACCGGGTAGTTCCCTTCGAAAATTTCATCGGCTATTTTTGAAAGGGAGGTGCCGGGCTGGGTCAGAAATCCGAGGTGGCCCATATTCACTCCGAAAAGGGGCACTCCCGTCCCTTTCACCCTTTCGCAGGCCGCCAAGACCGTCCCGTCCCCCCCTAAAGAAACCGCCAGCTCCGTCTTGGGGTTTAAGGGCCTGACCGGATTTTCAAGGGAATGGTGGGCAACCGCGGCCTCCAGGTTCACTTTAAAGCCCTTGGAAAGAATGGAACAGAACCTTAATACGGCCCCGGAATTTAGAAGGGACGCTCTGGAGATCACGGTTATCTGGCGCATGCTCCCATTTTACCTGTGAAGCCAAATGAGAAATTCCCGGTTCCCTTTTTCCCCGGGAAGGGGGGAGGGAAGGGAGGAAAGGACTTTCAGGCCCTCTTTCCTTGCAGCTTCTTTTACCCCTTCCAGGCTTTTTATCCTTTCCTCTTCGTCTTTTACTATCCCCCCTTTTCCCAGCTTTCCCTTCCCCACTTCAAACTGGGGTTTTACCAGGGCCACGCACTCCCTCACGCTTTCGATTTCAAAGATTTTGGGAAGGGCGAGGCGAAGGGATATGAAGGAAAGGTCGGCGGTGGCAAAAGTGGGGGAAAAAGGGAGCACGGAGGGGTCGAGAAAGCGGATGTTTACCCCTTCCATATTTCTGACTCTGGGGTCTTTCTGGAGCAGAGGGGAAAGCTGTCCCCGCCCCACGTCAAGCGCTATGACGGCTCTGGCCCCCCATTTTAAAAGGACATGGGTAAAGCCGCCCGTGCTCGCCCCTACGTCTATGCACTCCCTTCCCTCGACTTTAAGTCCCATGGAAGAAAATTTTTCAAGGGCGCCTTCCAGCTTTAAAGCGGCCCTTGAAACGAAGAAACCTTCAGGCAAAACCTCTACTTTTTCTCCCCCCAGAAGGGAAAAAGCGGGCTTCGATGCTACCTCTCCCCCAACTTTTACTTTGCCCCTAAGGATCAGCTCCCGGCACTTTGTGCGAGACATCCCTTCCCTTTGGGACAAAAACACGTCCAGCCTCAATATGGCTCCCTAGCTTAGAAGGTCCTCTATCACCCTCTCGTCCAGGTTTTCAAGGTCGAAGTCGACCAACCCCTCTTCCTCCTCTTCGGGAAAGACTTTGCCTTCCATCTCTTCTATCTCTTTTTCCATGGCGTCGGCCTCTTCCTTTTTGCCAGCCATAAGGAGGAAGGTTTGCTCCGCTTCGCAGGCCCTCAGCCTGTAAGAGAGGGGAAGGCCGGAAAGCCCCTTCATTTTTCTGATGATTTTGAGGGCCCTGTTCGTATCTTTAAGATCCGCGAACGCCCCCGCCATGACTATCATCATTTCAAGCTTTGATTCCGGGGAAGCTTCCCGGCTTTCTTTGCGTATCACCTCTATCGCCTTCCCGGGCTCCCCCATCCCCCTGTAGCAGTCGGCTATGAAGGGGACCCAGTCGCTTTCTCCGTTCAGGCGCCTGACGGTGAGAAACTCTTTCAGGGCGGTCTTAAAGTCCTGGGATCTGTAAGCCATGAGGGCGCGGCATTCCCTGGCTATGTCGATTCTGGAGGCGTTGGAAGCGGCCCATTTTGCGTGTTCCAAAGCCAAGGGAAGGTCCTCCCCTTCAAGTTCGTAGGCGGCAAGGATGTGCAGGCCCACGTTTTCCGCGTGCTCGCGGCTTAAAGATCTCAAGGCGTCTTTGTCGGAAGAAGAGAGCATATCCCACGAAAGCCCCTTTGGCAGGGCCGGCTCTTTCGGCCTTAACCTGTCATAAGGATTCTGGGAGGGATACCTTAGCCGGTCAGGTTCCTTTTTTTCCTGGGAAAAAGAGCGGGGCCTCTTTTTTTCAAAATCCCTTGAAAAAGGCTTGCCCTCCTTTTGCGCCCCTTTCTGCCCGAATTTGCGCCGGCCGGGCTTGTTGGATTGGGCGGGACGCCTTTTTTGGCCTCCAAAAGAAGGCCTGGCCTCTTTTTTTCCTCCGGATTTCCTTTCTTCCATTTGCCCTCCTTAAATCTTTAGCCCCGACCCTGAGCTCATCCCCAGTTTTTGGGTGAGCCAGCTGACGATTTGCTGATCGGTTATCCCCATAAAGAACAAGACGATGTCTAAGACTATGTAAAGGCATGAGATTACTATGGCCGCTATCGCAAGCCCTTTTCCGCGGGTGTGAAGCTGCTTTACGCGGATAAGGGAGAAAATCCCCAAGGGAAGGCCCACCAACCATATGCCGAAAATGGATGCCACAAAGGCGATCACTGCGATCCCGTCGACTTTCCCGTAGTAGGGGTTTTGCCTGGGATCGGCCGTATTGATGTTTTCCTGCTTGCCCGGGTAGGAGTTTTGAGGGTTCCGACCGTACCCGAACCCGTAGGGGTTTTGCTGGTAGGGATTTTGGGGCTGCCCCCCGAAAGGCTGTTGGCCACCAAAGGGAGGCTGGCCGTAGTAGGGGTTTTGCCCGGGATAGCGGGGCTGGGACGGATTTTGGGGAGGGTTGGAAAAGTTCTGGGGATTTTGGCCCGGGGCTCCGTTGGCTTCAGGAGGCCTCTGGGCCCCGTAAGCGTCGGAAAACGGATTTTCACCCCCTTCCTTTACCCCGGCCTCTTCTTTTGGGGGCTGCTGGGAGCTGTTGTCGGGTCCGCCAAAGATATAAGGGTCGTAGCCCGGGTACTGGGAAAGCATTTGTCCGTAGAGGGGCTTATCGGTCCCGGGGATGTCAGGATCGGGATCCAGGCCCGACGCGTCGTAATCCAACTCGGCTATCTTTTCCTCTTTGGCTTCTTCCTTCTTCTTCTCTTCCTCCCTCTCCTTTTCAGGGTCCGACCCTTGAGGGGAAGAAGAGGCCGGGGCCGGAGGAGTTCCGGGATCTGCGGGCTTTGGCTGCCCGCTGTTTTCTTCGTTTTGCTCGTTCATGCTTTTTTCACCTAACAATTCCCTTTCAGGCGCGCTCCTGCGGCCTGAGCAATGGAAATTATGCTATCACGTATTTTTGTAATGTCTTGCGAGTCCAGGGTCTTTTCTTTAGACCTGAGGCGCACGGAAAAAGTGAGGGAGGGGTTTTGCCCGTCCTCCTCGTACATGTCGAAAAGCTCTATATCTTCCAGGCTTTCCCCGGCTCCTTTCCTTATGCACTCTTCAAGCTGTCCGCAACTCATCTTGCCGTCGGTTTCAAAGGAAAAGTCCTGCTTTACGGAGGGGTAGAGGGAAGGGGAAGAGGCCTTCCACGCTTCTTTCGGAAGGGAGGCCAAGGCGTCCAAATCCACTTCCAATGCGCAGGTGTGATCGAAGAGGCCGAGGTTTTTGTCGGTCTTGGGGTTGATTTCTCCCGCTACCCCTATAAGCTTTCCCCGGACGTAAACCGCGCAGCTTCTTCCGGGGTGGAAGAGGGCCATATTGAACCCGGGGGCGGAAGCCGGAAGGGGCTGAGAGATTTCAAATTTAAGGCGCAGGCTTTCGCGGAGCCTGTTTAAGGCTTCCAAGGCGTCCCTGTAGTCCAAAAGGTCCCTCTCTTTTTGCCAGTTGTTTTCAAAGCCCTTTCCGCTGAGGACGGCGGCGGCGTGGAGGGGCTGGAGAGGGAGGGAAGCCTCGATTGCGGCCAGCTTTTCGTCGCTAAGCCTTTCCCCTCTGGGGGTCTCTTCCGAAAACCAGGATTTTCCTTTCGCCAAAAACACTCGCCCCGTCTCGAATATCTTCACTCCTTCAAGCCCGCGGCGCGCGTTTGAAGAGCAGGTGAAAAGGAGGGTGGAAAGCAGGTCCGTCCTCATGAAGGGCTTTGAGTCGTAGAGGGGGTTTGCGATCTTCATAAGCTTCAGATCCTCGGCGCTTTCTTCAAGCAGGGAGAAGTCCTTTTCCCCTACGAAGGGATAGCTCATGACTTCGTTCAGGCCAGAGTAGGCAAAAGAATCCTGAACTTTTCTTTCGATCTTTTTTAGCGGGGGGCAGGAAGCCATGGACCGGTTCTTGGGAAGGGAAGGCTTTATCAGGTCAAATCCCACCAGCCTTCCGATTTCTCCCTCCACGTCCCTGGATTCCTGAAGGTCGTACCTCCACGAAGGGATTTTCACAAAAAGCTTTCCGTCTTTGAAGGAGACGGAGCAGCCCGCTTCTTCCAGCTTTTTGGCCATCAGATCTTCGGAAATCTTTTCTCCCAAAAGGCTCTCGGCCTTCTTCGGATCTACCTTAACCACCCTCTCTTCCCACGGCCTTTCAAAGTAGGAAAGGCCCGTGAGGCTGCAGCCTGAAACAAGGGAGAGGGCCCTTTTGAGGGCGGGTTCGCAGGCGCGGCTGTCTACTCCCCTCTCAAGCCTGTAGGAGGAATCGGTCGAAATTTTAAGGCTCTGGGAAAGCCTGGAAGCGTAAGAGGGGCGAAGGGAGTAGGAAAGGAAAATGACGTCCCGGCATCCCGGGAGGGCCTGAGCGCCTTGAACAGGCCCCATTCCCAAAATGCTCAAAATCCTTCCGTCAGCCTTTTGGCAAAGCGCCATCCTTCCTTCGCACTCCGCCTCTTTTCCTGCAATCTGCGCCTTTTCTCCCGCTCTTCCCTTCCTGACTTCCAGGGGGAATGAAACTTTTCCGGCGTCCAGCGCCTCTACGGGGCACCCTATTTCAAGGGTGGCGAAAGAGGCGGCGGCCTGGGCCTGGGTAGTCGTTATGACGTCTGAAAGCGCGAGGCGGCGGAAAAGCGAATCTTTCGGATCGCTTGAGAGATCCCCCCCCTCGGCCCTTGCCGCAAAGAGGCAGTAGAGATCGCTTAACCCTTCCTCTATTTCGATTCCTCCCTCTTTAAGGGAGGGGAGGGAAGGGAGCTTTGGGCTGAAAGCGGGATCCGAGTACTTTGCGCCCCACGCGCAGTGAAGCTCTCTTGCCATGCCCCTGTAAGAAAGGGCGTAGCCTCTGTTGGGGGTGATTTCCACTTCCAGCTTCCGGCCCTTGATTTTAAGCAGCTCTATAGCGTCCTCTCCGGGCCGGATCTCGCCTTTTTCCCCAAGTTCGTCCAGAAGGATGATCCCGTCTTGGGTAGATCCCTTCCATCCCAGCTCCCTAAAGGAGCAGCACATTCCCCGGGAAGTGTGGCCGTACTTAGGCTGGGGAAGTATAAGGAAGCCTCCCGCCAAAACGGCTCCGGGAAGGGCCACGGCCACCCAGCTTCCTTTGGCTATATTCGGCGCCCCGCACACGATCTCTTCCACTTTTTCGCCTATGTCGATTTTGCAGAAGCGGATCTCATGGCCCTTATGGACCTCGGGGACGCATTCCAAAACGTGACCCACCACGAGGGGCCCGGTTATCGCAGGAGAAATTTTCTCCTCTTCAAACCCCATTTTCGTGAGGGCGTCGGCTATGCTTTGAGCTCCCGCCCCCTCTGGGACCTCCACGTACTCCTTCATCCAGTCCAAATCTATTACGCTCATTACTCCCCCATCGCAAACTGGCGGCTGAAGCGCTCGTCGCCTTCTACAAGATCGTGCATGTCTTTTACGCCGTACTTGAGCATGGCCACCCTTTCAATCCCTATTCCGAATGCGAAGCCCGTGTACTTTTCGGGATCCGCCCCCGCGCTTTTAAGGACGTTGGGGTGCACCATACCCGCTCCCGCAAGTTCCACCCACTTTTCCTCCCCTTCAAGGAGCATGTCCATCTCAAAACTGGGCTCGGTAAAGGGGAAGTAGGAGGGGCGCAGCCTGATTTCAGCTTTCCCGAAAAGGCGGGAAGAGAGGGAGCGCAAGACGCCCATAAGATCTGAAACCGAAAGGCCCTCGTCTACCGCAAGCCCCTCGCATTGGTGGAAGACGGGGGAATGGAAGGCGTCCAAAGGGTCTGACCTGAATACGCGGCCTATGGAGGCGGTGTAGAGGGGGAGGGATCCTGAAATCATCTCCCTCACCTGGGTGGAGCTGGTCTGGGTCCTAAGCACGAGGCGGCTTTCTTTCGGAGACATGTAAAAAGTGTCTTGCATCTGGCGGGCGGGATGGTCGG
>JAGBQM010000020.1 GCA_017632855.1 Aeriscardovia sp. | reverse complement strand
TTTACCTCTCCTCCCCCAAAAGCCTCATTCCCTTCAGGAATGTGTGGATGTGGAAAGATAACGGCAACCCCTTAAATCCGGAAGGCAAACCCGACATGGGGATCGACCTTGTAGCCGAAGACGAAAAGGGCAATATCTGGACTATCCAGGTAAAAGAGCATATAGATTCCGGAGAAGACGTATCGAAAAAGGAAATTGACAGCTTCTTTGCCGCAAGCGAGTCCTATTCCATTCCGGAAAACAGGCGCCTCCTCATGCTCTTTGGGTGCGACCTTGGAAAAAACAGCAGAAAAGAAATTGACGAAAGCGCAGAGCAACCCGTTTTAATCTACGACTACCAAGTAAAAGACGCCTCCCTAGACTGGGCGCCGTTCCTCCAAGGCAAAGCGCCAAATCTTGGAAGCATTCACCAAAACCCTAAGGGGAACTACCAAAGGGAGGCCGTAGAAGCCGTAACCAAAGGCTTTGAAACGGCCGACGAGGGAAAACTTGTCATGGCCTGCGGGACCGGAAAGACGTGGGTATCTCTGAGGGCGATGGAAAAAATGGCAGAAAGAACCCTGGAAGACGGGGGAGGGTTTTTGGCCCTCTACCTGGCCCCCTCCATTTCCCTCGTCGCCCAAACTTTCCGCTACTTTATGAATGAAAAGGCGGAAAGGATCAACCCCATAATCGTCTGCTCAGATCAAAAGGCCAAAAGCGGCGTGGACGAAGACGACGTATCCCCTTTAAGCGTCGGACATCCCGTGACCACCGATCCTGAAGCTCTTGTGAAAGATATCAAAGCAGATCTCTCCCTTGGCGGGAACTCTATAACTGTCGTATTTTCTACCTACCAGTCCCTGCAAACAGTAATAGAAGCCCAAAATCTTGGGGCCCCGGAATTTAACCTCGTCATAGCGGACGAGGCCCACAGGACCGCTACCGACAAGTCCAAGAAATCCAAAGCTTCCGGCACCACGAAGACCGACTTTTCCCTCATACACCAGGGACTCCTCAAAGCCCAAAAGACCCTTTTCATGACGGCCACACCGAAAGTCTACATGGAGCGCGAAGAAGCCAAAAAGGACGACATCCTCCGCTGCTCTATGAATGACGAAGAAAAGTTCGGGAAGGACTTCTACAAATACTCCTTCTCCAAGGCCATAGAGCAGGGCGTCCTCTCAGATTACAGGATAGTAGTCTTCAAAGTCCCCAAGCACGCTTCAAAGGCATTGCGGCTAGAAGGGGAAAAAGATGAAAAGATCCTCGCCAAGGAGCCGGATTTGCCGGGCAAAATCCTGGGAGCCTTTTCCAGCTTCTACCTCAATCCCGAACATAAAAAAGAATACCTTGGCGACAAGCTCTTAATCTGCTCAGGAGAAAGACAGGAAAAGGGCGAAGAAGATCCCGCCGTCAAAAAGGCCATAATCTACACTTCATCCATCAAAAACTCCAAGTGGGCGGCCGACCACTTCAGACAGGTGCTGGATCTTGAAGGTGCCGACCTCCTGGAAGACACCTTGGGGGTGGAACACGTTGACGGGACGATGGATTCCAAAAAGAGGAATGACAGGCTCTCCTGGCTTGAAAGCGACAAGGGAGAAAAGATAAAGGTCCTCTCAAACGCAAAATGCCTCACGGAGGGCATAGACGTACCGGCGCTGGACTCCGTCATCTTCTTCAACCCCCGAAAAAGCCAGATCGATATCACCCAGGCCGTGGGGCGCGCTATCCGGAAAGCGGAAGGCAAGAAAATGGGCTACGTCCTCATACCTGTCGTAGTGGACGACACCAAGAATGCCGACGACATACTGGAAAACAGCAACTACAAGGTGCTTTGGAACGTGGTCCAAGGGCTTCGCTCCATGGACGACAGGATGGATGTGGCAATAAACGTCCAACAGCTGCAGAAGGACGCAATGCCCAAGCCTAAAGAAACCGGGGAAATTGAAGGGAACGAGGATCGGAGGCCCAGGCAAAACGAACTTCCCTTGGGCGCAGATCCCGTGATGGCCGCCCTCCTAAACCACTGCGGCACAGTTCGATGTTTTGGGAACACTGGGCAGGGGATGTGGCAAAAATAGTCAAGTCCGTAAAGGCGGAAATTGAAGGCCTCCTTCAAAATGACGAAGCTTTAAAAGGGCTCTATCAAGAGTTCAAGAAGGGGATGGAAGCTTCCCTCAACAAAAAGGAAATGAAGGACTCCGACCTCGTCGACATGCTCTCCCAGCAGGTCATCCTCGCCCCCATCTTCGAAGACCTTTTCGAGAACTTCAAGCGCAACCCTATGGCAAAGGCGCTGGAGCCCATAACTAAGGCCCTCAGCCAGAGGCTGGAAATTGAAAAAGATCCCGTGCTTTCGGATCTGTGGAGCAATGTAAAGCAGGTGTCTTCCTACCTCAAAAAGCACCCGGACCCCAATGCAAAAGAGTCCCTAATCCGGAACTTCTACAACGATTTCTTCAACAAGGCCTTCAAAAAGGAGAAGAAGAAAAACGGAGTCGTCTACACACCCTCGCAAATCGTCGACTTCATGCTTTTTGAGACCAACAAGCTCTTACAGGAGGAGTTTGGGGAAGACTTTTCAAGCGAGAACACCCAGATACTCGATCCCTTCTCCGGCACCGGCACTTTCGTAGCCAGGCTCATCGCAAACAAAGGCCTCATAAGCGGGAAGGCCCTGGAAGCAAAGTACGATACAGGGATATGGGCAAACGAGATCCTGCTGGTCCCCTACTACATAATGTCTCTAGTAGTGCAGAACGCTTACGAAGCAAGACGCAAGGCCGAGGGATTGGAACCTGAGGCATCCTGCTTTAAGGGAGCCTGCTTTACCGA
>JAGBQM010000019.1 GCA_017632855.1 Aeriscardovia sp. | reverse complement strand
AGGGCCAAGTGGAATATATGTTACCCCGTCCTACATGTCCCATATCGGAGTAGATTGCCTCACCGCCGGTAGTAGCTAAAAATACCGTGCCGAGGATTGCAAGGCCCGCTTTGTTGGAAGTAGTGAACATGAAACGAATCCCGAGCCAGGGGTTTAGAGCCCCAAGAATTGACCAGTTTTGTCCCATGTTCAAAGCCCCAAATGCGGCGATAAATACAAACCAGACGGAAATTAATACGCCAAACACGGATCCTAAAGAGCTCGTGCCGAGCCCCTGAATGGCAAAAAGTATAAAGATGATTATAAGGGTTATAACCAAAATGACGGTCGGAGTAAAAAATGGCCTGACAGAGGCGATGGCCGTAAGGCCGCCTACTGCAGAAGAAATCGAAACGGCGGGAGTGAGAACGGAATCTGCAAAAAAGGTAGCCCCGCCAATCATAGCTACGGCGAGCAGGAACCAGCCGGCCTTCTTCCTTTTCAAGAGCTGAAAAAGCGCAAAAATACCCCCTTCGCCATGGTTGTCCATGCGGAGGGCGAGTATTACATACTTTAAAGTCACCACAAGAAAAATGGACCAAAAAATGAGGGAGAGGAAGCCGCATACCGAAAAGTAGTCGAGCCTGCCATTCCCCTGCCCTGCGACGAACGTTTGGATGGTGTAAAGCGGGGAAGTACCTATATCCCCATATACCACGCCTATGGCAATCAAAGACATGGCAAAGCTTACCTTGGGCGACTTTGCGTCTCCTTTGGGTGAGTTCATCAAATTCATCCTTTCAGTTGTAATGAAGTTCACTATATACACTTCAGCCCGCTTTAAAAAAGAAAATTCGACCGCAGTAACAGGTTGTGGTAATATAAATTTCATTAAAAAACATTAAGTTTTTTAATACATATATGTATCTCTGAGATTTTAGGGGGCAGTACGAAAAAAGAGGCACCGGAATCTGCGGCCAGAGAAGCACTGAAAGAATCGGCCAGAAGGGTCGGAGTGTGGAGAGTAGTGCTCCTCCTCTCACTCATCTCCCTGCCAATCTCCATAGCTTCAGACCTGAAGAAACCAAAGCCGGAAATTCAAAAGGAACAGCCCGAAGCTTCTACTCCCTCAGGCGTAGAAGCTGCCGGATGGGCGGAAGCCGAGCGATGGATGAAAAGCTCCGGATTTGGAGAATCTTCCGCTTCGCTCCGCTTTGACGGATCAACCCCTGAAGGAAATGGCCTATACCTTTCCTCCTTTTCTTTTTCCGCTTCAGGAGCCTGGAGAGAAATCTCAGAGTTCATACAAGGGGGAAAAGATCCGGCCCCGGTGGGATCTCCGGCGCTTACTGGCGCTTCCTCCTTCAACAATCTGGCGCCATCGAGGCAAAACCTCAATCCATTGCCGGATTCTCAAGCCTTGCAGGAAGCCGTCGACATGTGGGCGCAGGCTTGGTGCTCTTCCAGCAATGAGGCTCTCACAGCCGAAATGGCCGACCCGAACCTTTCCGCCTCATTTCAGGCGGAAAACCTGGGCACTTTTAAAAGCGCCGACATCCTCTGGGCAGGAGAAGAAAAGAACGGAAACGGGCTCGCCGAGGCGAAGGTGACGGCAGAAGCGGGGAGCGCTCCGGCCCGCTCCTTTGAACTCCTGTTGCTAATCTCCCATCCGGCAGCGGGAAATCCCAAAGTGACAGATTGGGGACCTACGGGTTCTGCCGCAGGCCTGGCTCCCTACGCCAAAGCCCTGCAGACTGGGGAGGCCTATCAGTGGAATTCGTAAAAGAAAGGGGATTGCATAGCAAAACACTCAAAAAAGAAGGAGAAGGGAAATTCGGGATTTTTGGACTTCATTTCCATTCACTCGCTCCCAATAATCTCCATCCTCACCCTCTGTTTCCTAATTGTACTGGTCCTGGGGATCATAGGAGGGCTTGTGTAAGCTGTGCAAACCACAAAAAATTTGCGACGGACGCCCGGAGGCAAAAACCATAAAAAGAAAACCCAGAAGGAGTAAAAAAGGCAGACTCTGGCTCAGGGTTTTGGATCTTGGCCTGTTCATGGGGTTCTCGGCGCCCATATTGCGCCATTTGGGCATTCTCCCCTTCCCCTTGGCGTTAGCGGAAGCCTCATTCGGCCTGCTCCTCTCCTTAGCAGCTTTACTGCTTTGCCAAAAAGCTGCAAGGAGAAAATCTGGGGAATCTGAAAGTAAAAGACAAGGAGGAAATTATCCATGGTGGAGCTGACGAAAAGGCCCCGCGTACCTTTCTGCGTTAATTACGAAGGAAAGGAATTTAACTGCCTATTCTATAAAAAAGAGCTTTACGTGTGTACCGCAGAACTCGCCAGAGAACTGGGGAAAAACTTTCCCTCAAAAAAGTTCTTTATCCTGGGAATGAGAAACGACATAGCAGGATTTACGGCGATACGATACATCCGCAGAAAAGGGGCTGCCGGGGAATTATTTAAGTTTTTGTCCTCCATCAGCCACGAAGAAGTGCGCAAAACACTGAGCAGGGCATTTTTCAGATAGAAAGAAAGGAAACAGCATAAGACACAGCACAATTTCGCTTATTTTGTCAGCTTCACTGCTCATAGCAGGAGCGGCGGCGCCGGTAGCGGCCTTTGCTTCTTCGGCGCCGCCTTCTTTTTTTGCATGGAAAAACCAAAAAGTGAGGCAAATGGCCATAGGAGCCGGAAACGGCTCAGGCGGAGGGGCGGCGGAAGGAGGATACTCGGGAAGTGTCTATTGGTGGACCTCCAACAACCTCCTCACGCCTCAAGACCCTGAAAACATATCCGTCGGAATCTCAAATGTTTCAGAAGGCACGAATAAAGTCGAAAACTTCCTATCGTCCAAAGGCGTAGCCGTCACAAGTTGGGACGGAGTGAGCGGAGAAGAGGCTATAAGAGGGGCCGTTTCAAATGCGCTCTCCCAGTGCCAGGGCGCAAACAAGGCAGCTGTGTGCAGGGTTTTTGGAGTAGGAGCATTTATCTCCACCTATCTTGCCACAGGCTCCAGAGACTTTGACGGTTCCGGTTCCGGATACGAAAACGACAGCCCTGCGGTCTGGAAAGAAGCTTTCGCGAAAGCTTCCCAGGGAACATATGTGGCATGGAACGGAAGGACGGTTTCCTATACGGCCTCCACCAAT
Organism: Aeriscardovia sp.; assembly: GCA_017632855.1. Taxonomy (GTDB): domain Bacteria; phylum Actinomycetota; class Actinomycetes; order Actinomycetales; family Bifidobacteriaceae; genus RGIG1476. Next base: position 2,783 of record JAGBQM010000019.1, on the reverse strand, counting down.
CTAGGTGAAGGAAAAACTATAGATTCTGTCGTATCCTCCCAAATTGCCGCAGACAGCGGAGAGGACCTGTCGATAGTAGTGGTGCTCCTCAACCAAAGCGAACCCCCAGCCCTCGCCTCAAGGCCCCCTGCGCCACCCGTCAAATCTATAGGAGAAGGGACACTCACAGGGGGGATGGAAGATCCGACTTCAATCTCAACTTCCACCGGAGAAGGGGGAAACTCACTGGTATTTACCGACCATATAGACCCTGATGGATCCTCCTACAAAGTGGAAGGGATGAAAGTCGAAGAAGGCGGAAAGGATATTTCCTCCTCTTTCGCCTTTTCCACCCCTGAAAATGAAGCCGTAGCCACATGGAAGGGAGGAAACCTTCCCTCGAACAAGACTTTCACCTTCTCATTCGACATCCTCCTCACCTCTGCCAGCGGAAATCCCTTCAAAGACCAGGCAGAAGTGGCATGGGACGGAAAAACCCAGGAAACCAATTCCCACGCCTTCAACACTTTTGCCCCTATTGCAAACAAGGCCTGGTGCGGAAAGGAGACAGAGGCCGATCCAAAGAAGACAAACCGGGTCGGATGGGACGGCAAGTATTTTGCGGATGGCGAACAAGTCTCCTCTTCCGTAAACGGAGAAGTAGGAAGCGGCCTATATGAAGCGCCCTCGATTTTTTCCCTCACAGACGATTTTGCGCCTTCCGCCTCTATCTGGTCTCCAGATGCGAATAAAGCGGAGGTTTTGGAAAGCGCAGGAAACTTGGCGTGGGAGGCAGGAGAAAACGGGCTGAGCGAAAACGTGACCGGTGAATTTGACATCGCCCAAAGCGGAGAAGAAATCACTGCATCGATGAAGCCCCAGTACTTAAAAACCCTGAAAGGCCTCTCTTCTCCCCTCCAGTTCACCCTCTATCTCCCCGGATCTATCCGTCCGGCTCAGGGCAGCCCTGATGCGGAAAGAAGAGCTTTCGGTCTTTCAGGCTCCCAGCCCCTCCATTCACTCGTTTCCCCTTCCGGAAAGGCCTTCATAAATGAGGGATGGGAAACTCTGGATGCGGAAAAAGCCGAGACCAACCAGCCGGAGATCGGAATTTACGCCCCCGCCATCAACAAAAGCTGGGAAATCGGGGGAAGCCTGGCAGATCCGAAGTGGAGCGGAGAGATCGGCGCTGACCGCCATTACTTTCTGAACGGCCAGGCCCTCGACAGTTCCATAAACGCCGAAGTAGGGACAAGCCTGGCAGGTTCCCTGACTGCTTTCTCCATTGAAGACGATTATGCAAATGCCGCCTGGATGTGGGATCCGAATGCCTCGGATGCCCAAGTCTACGCTTCTTCTCTTCCGGGAGCGGAGAACGCCTCCCTTTCAGACATGTCTTCGGGGCAAAATGTCACGGGCGAATTCTACTTTGCAAGCAAAAATGGCACAATCACTGCATCGATGAAGCCCCAGTACCTAAAAACCCTTATCGGGCTCAAAAATCCCGAGCAGTTCACATTAATCATTCCCGGAAAAGTGGAGCTGGACAAGGGCGCAGGGGTGGATGCCGCCAGGGAAGCCTACAAGGCGGCCGCAGGAGGAGAGGTGTCTACAATGCTAAATCCTGGTTCTTCCACCCCCTTCTCCGATACGGCCACAGAAACCTTAGGGGGAGGAAGCTCTGTCAGCAACTCTCCCGAAGCGGGAATCTGGATTCCGGGCGCGGAAAAAAGCGTTATCGGGGGAAAGGCGCAGGGGGGAGACGAAGAGTCCATAGACGGAAAGGCAGTGCTTCCCGGACAAATCCTCACCTACGAACTTGAGGCCTTCGACAAAATCCCGAATCTCGGTGAAGCTGTAAAATCGGTGCAAATCCGAGACCAGTATTCTCCCTGCGTTTCTCCCATCCCTTCATCTTTGGAAATCTTCCAAAATGGGGAACTTGTACCCTTGAGCGATTACGAAATTTCTTGGAATCAGGCCGATCATGAGTTTCAGGCAGACTTGAACCCTGAGGCAGTAAGCGCATGGAAGAGCGGAGGAGAAATCAAACTGCTCACAATCTTTAAGGCGAAAGTTGAAAAAGCAGGCCAAACCGTAAAGAACCGCTGGGATCTCGTCCTCAATGGATCTTCGAGCGCCTCCAACACCGTGGAAAATCCATCCATCCTCCCTGCACCGGAAAAAAGCGTAGACAATTCCCTGGGGGAAAATGTGGATGGGAAAACGGTGCTGCAGGGGCAGATCCTCTACTACAAGGTGGAGCTCAAAGCCAAAGACCTTAAAGACCTGGCCTATAAAGTCTGGAGGCTGGGAATCATCGATCACTTCGATTGGAAATGCCTGAAATGGATCGTGGGAAAAACCCAAATCCTCAACTCGGCCGGTCAAAACGTGAGAAGCGAGTTCAATGTACAGGAAGACGATCATGCCGCCTTCGTCTTCTTTAAGACGGCAAATACCTTCGTCAAAGCCACGGGAAAGGAAATTTCAGGCAATCCCCAGCCCCGCAACCTGGAAACTTACGCAACAGAAAAACTAAACCCCCTTACAGATCCCGCCATAGACCAGGGAGTACTGGGGCAAAGCTACACAGTAGTCCTCCCCATGAAAGTCTACGGAAATCAGGATGGCGTCATAGCCAATACGGCTATGCAGGAAACAAACTCGGATCTGACAAAGTCAAACACTGTAGTGAACATCGAAAAAATGCTGGAACCCGAAAAGACAGTGAGTTTGACCATAGGCGGCAGGAGCCAGGAAGGACAGGAAATCCCCCTCAAAGAGGACTTCTATTACGGCCT
>JAGBQM010000018.1 GCA_017632855.1 Aeriscardovia sp. | reverse complement strand
GGAGCCTCTTTATGCTCATTGCAAAATAGTACTTCATTGCTGCTCCTGCGCCCTTTCTTTAAATTCGTCCAGCGCCAAAACGTAGATGCCGTAGAGTTTCTCCTCCCGATGTGCGGGGATGGAGGCCCTTCGGCAGGATGTGAGAAACTCGTCCTCCTCTTTTTCCGAGCGGGTCACGACTCCGAGATTCACTTCGTCGTCCAGTTCTATCACTCTGAGGGAGCCGAAATCCGCCTTTTCGCGCATATCCATGGGGATGCGTACGAGCGAGTAGAGGGGGTAGCGTTCTTCTAGTTCTCTCACGGTTCCGAAGAATACGACCTTGCCCTTTTCCAGTATCAAAATCTTATTTGCCCAATCCTCTATGTCATCGTAGTAGTGGGTGGAAATCAGAACGGTTTTTTTGTCCATGGCCACTTTGAGGGTGTGGAGGATCTTGCGCCTTTTTTGGTAATCTAGCGCGCTGGTGGGTTCGTCCAGTATTAAAAGTTTTGGTTTCTTAAAGACGGCCAAAAATAAGGTAAGCCTTTTCCTCTGGCCTCCCGACAGTTTTTTCACTTTTTTGGTCAGCAGCTCTTCCAACTCAAATTCCTTGAGGCCGGCCTTCAATTCAGGGTTGGAAGCGCTCTTCTGGCACACCGCTTCCACCAGTTCTTTCACCTTTACCGGCGGATCGTAGTCATTGGACTGGAATTGGACGCCAAAGTCCTGTATTGAAAAGTTGCGTTCTATCGAGCCCTGATAGGCCATCTTCCCTACTATGCAGTTTATTAAGGTAGTCTTTCCCGCCCCGTTTTCTCCTATGAGGCCGACAGTATCGCCCAGGAAAATCTCTATGCTCTCTTCTTGTGGAAGATCCAGAATTTGATTTCGCCATCTTTTAACTCTCACGCCTTTGAGGCTGAGAATGGGCTCTGCAGGTTTTTGAAGGTCGCAGGCCTGAAAAGTAGCCGCGCCCCCTCCTCCGGAGCTGTTGCTTTCTAAATTCATCTTTCCTTCTGGTAAAAAAAATCGGCATCCAGAGAAATCCCTGTTTGCCGAAATTTTACTTTAGGCCAAAGACCTGATTAAGAAGCTATTCTACGCGTTCATATTTGCATTTACATCCGCATTTGCGTTCTGAGTCTGAGCCTGAGCTTTCTTCATCTTCACCATTTTGTAGGTGAGGTACTTGAGCTGGGAAGGATCAATCTTGGCGACGTAGTTCTTGTGGAACGCAGAAATGATGATCGGGATGATAATTGCGATTATGAAGGCTATAACCAAGAGGACTTCATACTCTACTTGCCCGCTTGGGGTGAGCGCCGTGGAGGGGAAGAAGGAAACCACGAGGGCGAACAGGGAAGTGACGGTGCCGCAAATAGCGACTATAGTCTTGACTACTATTCCGCCGGGGACGTTATAAGTCCTGTGCAGTTTCCTCCACTTGAATATCAAGGTGTAGTATGCCGCGCACATAAACAGGTACGTTACCAGATATATGCATGTCGTGAGCGTCTCTGCCACAAGTATTGATACATTTCCGGCGCCGCTAGATCCTCCAAAGGTGAGGAGGGCGTCCCAGCAGAGAACGAGGATGCAGTTGATGATAAGGACGGTGGTGGGCACGTTGTGCTTGTTTACCTTCTTTATTCCCATGGGCATCATGCCGTACTGGGCGCTATCCCTCAGGCCTGCAGAAGGTCCTACAATCCAGGAGCCAATCTCGGCTATAATGCCGAAGCAGACCAGAATGCAGACGATGTCTAGCAGCCAATCGAGGATGTAAGATCCCGTCACCTTGTACATCAGGTACTGGAGGGTCTGGAAGAGTCCGGAGTTAAGAGAAAGGTTCTCTTCAGGTATGGCGCTGGCTACCGCTATGCCGCCCAGAGAGTCAAAGACGATAGCTATGACAACCAGAATGAACATGGCGGCAGGGTAGTTTCTTTCGGGCTTCTCGAGCTCGTCTATGTGGGAGCCGGAAGCCTCAACGCCGGTATAAGCCAAAATGAAGGTTGCAAAAATTGTTAAGTTTCCTACATTTGCAAAGCTTGGGAAGAATTCGCTAGCTCCGAACTTTATCTGAACCGGGTGGCCCTGAGCCAGGTAGATTATGGCAAAGATAAAGAGAATAATAGCGGAGACGAGAATGCCTACTATAAATCCAATCTTTGCGATGGTGGTCGTGTACTTAGTGCCACCCAGCTGGAGGAGGGTAACTACGCCAAAGATAATCAAAACGGCTATGAACTTAATCCATGCCGTGTTGTTGAGGGCCTGCCAGTTGAAAATCTG
>JAGBQM010000017.1 GCA_017632855.1 Aeriscardovia sp. | reverse complement strand
GGGCGGGAAGCCAAGAAAAGCGAAAGGCTGGAAGAGGGGGACGTGGTGACTTTGGAAACCCAAGACGTCGCATCCAAATCTTCCCCTCCCGCGTCTTTTTTGGAGATTCTTTATCAGGATCCTGACATAGTCATAGTAAATAAGCCGGCTTCCTTTGCAGCCCACCCCTGCGTAGGTTGGGCAGGAGAAGCGGTAACGGAAGCTTTGGAGAGGCAAGGGGTGGGCCTATGCGAAGATGGGCCTGCCGGAAGAAGGGGAGTGGTAAGCAGGCTGGATGTAGGGACCAGCGGGGCAATGCTTCTTTGCAAATCGAATGAAGCCTATGTGGAGATGAAAAGGCAGTTTGCGGAGCATGAAGTGGAAAAAACGTACCACGCGCTCGCCTCAGGATACCTCAAAGAGGCCGCTACCATAGAAGCTCCCATAGCGAGAGATCCCGGAGCCAGATTCCGCTTTTCGCTCTGCCCTTACGGAAAAGACGCCATTACCCATTACAGGACCCTGAGAACCTTTAAAGGCTTTACGCTGGCGGAAGTAAAAATAGAAACCGGGCGCACGCATCAAATAAGGGTGCATTTTTCTTCCATAGGCCATCCTCTGGCCGGAGATTCTCTTTACGGATCCAATCCCAGAACGGATGAAAAACTTGGGTTGGACAGGCAATGGCTCCATGCCACATCTCTGCGTTTTCGCCATCCTGTAAGCAGAGTATGGATGAAAGTGGAGGCTCCTTACCCCCGGGAGTTGAAGCGGTCTTTGGATATTTTGGCAAGGGGCGTGGAGTAAAGTAGGGAGAATGAAAAGCTCCCAAGACTTTGTAAACCTTCACGTTCACACCCACTATTCCATGTTGGATGGGGCTGCCAGAATCCCGGATTTGGTAAAAAGAGTAAAAGAACTGGGTCAAAGGGCCGTAGCAATAACGGATCATGGAAATATGCACGGAGCCTATGAGCTCTACCAGGAGGCGACCAAGGCCGGGATAAAGCCCATAATAGGGATAGAAGCTTATGTGACCCCCGGCACTTCCAGATTTGAAAAAACGCGCGTGCAGTGGGGAAATAAGGAACAGCAGGAAGCGGGAGACGACGTATCGGCGAAGGGCGAATACAACCATCTCACCCTTTGGGCCGAAAATAACGTGGGGCTTTCAAACCTTATAAAGGCCAGCAGCGAGGCCAGTTTAGATGCGGTGACGTCCCATCCCCGCATGGATTTAGACATCCTCGAAAGATACCACAAGGGAATCATAGTCTCTACGGGCTGCCCCAGCGGGGCGGTGCAGACGAGGCTCCGCCTTGGCCAGTTTGACGAAGCCGTTAAAGAAGCCGCCCGCCTTCAAGACATCTTCGGAAAAGACAATTTTTATGTCGAACTTATGAACCACGACTTGGATATCGAAAAGCGGGTGGTTCCAAACCTGATTAGGATAGCGGAGATTTTGCATGCTCCCCTTGTGGCCACCAATGACTCGCACTACGTGCGAAAGGAGGATGCCGAAGCCCAAGACTGCCTGCTGTGCATAAATTCCGGATCCAAGCTTTCCGATTCCAAGAGGTTCAAGTTTGACGGACAGGGCTATTACTTGAAAAGCGCCGAAGAAATGGCTTCGCTCTTCCCCGATTTCCCCTCCGCTCTGGAAAATACCGTTGAAATAGCGGATCGCTGCTCTGTAATGTTTGAAGACAGCCAAGACGGAGCTTTCATGCCTGAGTTTCCTTGCCCAGAAGGGTGGGACGAGACCAGCCTGTTTCTAAGAGAAGTCAAAAAGGGGCTCGAAAAAAGGTATCCTCAGGGCATTCCCAGCGAAGTTGCGAAACAAGCCGATTACGAGAGCGGAATAATATGCCAGATGCAGTTTCCGGGCTATTTTCTGGTGGTATCTGACTATATAGGCTGGGCAAAAAAGCACGGCATCCAGGTGGGGCCCGGGAGGGGATCTGCGGGAGGATCGGTCGTGGCATACGCTCTTGGAATAACGGAGTTGGATCCCCTTAAGTACGGCCTGATTTTTGAAAGATTTTTGAATCCTGAAAGAATTTCTCTGCCCGATATCGACTGCGACTTCGATCCGGAGGGCAGGGGAGAAGTGCTCAAGTATGTGGCAGATAAATACGGCCACGACAAAGTAGCCCAGTGCGTGGTATACGGAACCATAAAGACGAAGCAGGCCTTAAAGGATGCGGCCAGGATTATGGGCTACGAATATTCGATGGGGGAAAAGATTACCAAGGCGCTTCCGCCAATGAAGTCCGGAAAAGACATGACCCTTCAGGAAATCTTCGATCCGAAAAACGGGAGGTATGCGGAAGCCAAAGAGTTTAGGGAGCTCTGCGAAACCGACGAAGATGTTAAAAAGATTGTGGAAAAAGCCAAGGGCATAGAAGACCTTATACGCCAAACCGGAGTACACGCCTGCGCAACCATAATGTCGTCAGTTCCCATAAAGGAAATCGCCCCTATGATGAAAAGGAGCGACGGAACTGTAACTACCGCCTTCGAGTACCATACCTGCGAGACTTTGGGACTGGTGAAAAATGACTTTTTGGGCCTTTCCAACCTCACCGTCATTAAAAATGCGCTGTTAAACATAAAGGAGCTGACGGGAGAAGACCTCTCTATTGAGAACCTCCCTACTGACGATGAAAAGACATACGAGCTTTTGGCCAGGGGAGACACTCTTGGCGTATTTCAGTTGGATTCCGACGGCATGAGGGCGCTGCTTCGCCAACTTTCCCCCGATAAATTCGGGGACATCTCAGCCGTCATCGCCCTTTACCGGCCGGGGCCGATGGATATGAACTCCCACTTGAACTATGCAAAGAGAAAAAATGGAGAGCAAAAAATAGAGCCTATAGACCCGGAAGTGGAAAAGCCCCTCTCCGAAGTTTTGGATGAAACTTACGGACTCATCGTCTACCAAGAGCAGGTGCAGGCCGCAGCGCGCATCCTTGCCGGCTACTCTCTTGGAAAAGCAGACGTGCTGAGAAGGGCCATGGGAAAGAAAAAGCCGGAAGTTCTGGCCCAGGAGCAGGGTCCTTTCTTCAAAGCCATGACGGAGCGCGGCTATTCTCAAAAGGCGGCTCAGAACGTATGGGAGGTATTCCTCCCATTTGCAGGATACGCCTTCAACAAGTCCCATTCCGCCTGTTACGCCATGATTTCATACCGAACCGCTTACCTGAAAGCAAATTATCCCACGGAGTTTATGGCAGCCCTTCTTGAAAATGCCAAGGATGACAAGGATAAAACTTCCGTTTACCTTGCAGAAGCCAGGAGAATGGGCATTGACGTGATGGAACCTGATATAAATGAAAGCCGGAACCAATTCGCTCCCGCAGAGCAAGGAGTCATACGTTTCGGCCTTTCGGCCATAAGGAATGTGGGGGAAAAAGTAGGAGAAACCATTTTGGAAACGAGGAAGCAGGGAAACTATAAGGACTTTATAGACTTCCTTATGCGCCTCCCCCTTTCCTGCCTTAACAAAAGCGCGGCCCAGTCTCTGATCAAAGCCGGAGCTTTCGATTCTTTGGGTTCTATCTCCCGCCGCGCCCTGTTCGACGCCTCCGAAAGCGTTTTAAAACAGGTAGCCGAAATAAAAAAGAAGAGGGAAAAGGGGCACAGGGATCTCTTCCTAGCCAGCGGGGAAGAGGAAGTGAGCATAGATATACCCGATGAAAAAGAATGGGATAAAAATATAAAGCTGAACTTTGAAAAGGAAATGCTGGGGCTCTATGTAAGCGATCACCCCCTTTCCGGAAGCGCCGACCTCCTCCAAAAAGCTTCCGACATGACCATAGCGGAATTTAAGAAGGCGAGGCCTGAAGGAAAGGTCAGGCTGGCAGGAATCATAACTTCGGTAGAGAAAAAAATTTCCAAGTCGGGGGATGCATGGGCATTGGTGACGCTGGAGGATTTGACTTCCAGCGTCCAGTGCCTCCTGTTTAAAAACACTTATCAAAAGTTTCAGGAATACCTGGACCTGCAGGAGCCTCTGGCCGTTTTGGGATTGAAAAAGGAAAAGGAGGACGAGGTGGAGCTGCAAGTCAAAGACTTATGCGGCCTTCAGGACGCTCCCTCCCTTTTGAAAAAAGCCTCCCTTCCCCCTCGGCAACCCTCCTCAAAAGCTTTCCGAGCCCCTTCCCCTCCTCCCGCCCCTTCCGCTAAAAGCGGCGAGGACGAGGTCCTCCTTTTCATCGAAGGCCGCCTTGCCACTTCGCAGTCGATAGATAAGCTGGTATCTCTGATAAAAGAAAATGGAGGAAACGCGAGAGTGGTGCTGGGAATCAGGAATGCGGACGGAAAGGTGACAAAGATTTGCTGCGGCGAAAACTTCAAAGTTTCCAGAAGCGCCCGCCTGATGGAAGAAATGAAAGAACTGTTCGGATCTAACTGCATAGCTCAATAAGGACGAGGATGGAAGAAAACCCCAAAAACGATCAAAGCATCTTTGGAGAGCTCGAAGAGATAGGCATAAGTGAAGAACCCCGCGTTGAGGCGGGAAAAAAGGGGAGGAGGTTTGTCTGGCTCTATATTTCCGGAGCCATAGTCATCCTCATAATCGCCCTGATAATCTACTGGGCCGTAAGCTCCCACTCTTCCTACTCCACTCCGAGCTACAGAAGCGCCATATCGGCCGCAAGGCAGGAAGAGGCCAACCTTAAAGGCATTCTCTCTTCCACCTCTTCAACCGAGCAGGAGCTTTCCAAAGATCTCCCCTCTTCTTCAAGCGTTCAGGCCTTTTCCCAGACATGGAGCATGGCCAATAGCCTGATCTCTTCACTCCCCTCCTACATGACGAGCGCTCCAAAAAACGCCGACGAGGCCCAGAGCTATACCCAATCTTTGAACCAATGGGTAGAGCAGGCAAAAAACTACGGATATGAACTTACCCAACAGGCTCAAGATGCCGGAATATACGGAGCCAGATCCCTGTTTTCGACGCAAAAGGCGAATCTTGAGGCCACGCTGAAAAAGGCGGGATCTTCCGCTCCGAAGAATTTGGCTTCGGAAGCCCAAAAACTTCTCGGGCAGCAGGAACCCTCTTCGCCCTCGGCAATGGCGAGCATGGCGGAAGAAATGAAAAGCCTTTCGGCCCAGCTTGGAAAGGAATAAAAATGGAAGACGAATTTGACGACATCTTCGAAGGGTACGAGAAAGAGTTTGAAAACAAGGAAGATCGAGGGAAAGGAGGGGAGAGCGGGGAAGAAAAGGAAGAAGAAGAGCCCAATCAAAAACAGGGCGAAGAAGAGGAATGGGAAGATCTGGACGAACTTTCAAAAATGATGGGGGAAAAGCCCAAGAGCGCGGCGATTATAAGCGGGCTGGATAAGATCTCTTTGTGCAGCATGTGCACGCTGTGCGAAATTCCGGCTGATTGTTTTGACGGGGACAAGGGAAAGGGATCTTTTGGAATTTTAAACGTATCCGAGAGGGATCCTGAAGAAGACGCCCGCACCCTCACGCAAACTTTTAAAGGTTTGGAAGTGATTTTGGCCGTAAACAGGGATCAAAACCTTTCGGCCACCATATACAAGGAAGGAAAGAAGAAAGAGAAATTGGCCCCGCCTTTAGCCCTCTTTAACTTTTTAACTCTCGAGAGCTTCCTTGTGGGCAGTTGCGATTTTCGCAAGTTAAAGGAGGAATCTCCCTCGCTAAACAGCCTTTCGATTACCAAGGAAGAAGCGCTTGAACTTTTAAAGCAGATTTTCAGGAATTGAGTTTTTTCAGCCTTTCCAGACTGACTTTTTCCTTTGTCCCCAGTTCCTGGGCCCAGAGGGATATTAAAAATTCCTCATACATCCTTTTCGCCTCCCTTTCCTTTTCCCCTCCCCTCAGGGATTTGACTATTTTCAGCCCCTCCTTGGCCTCGGCCTGCCACTGCAGATCCCGCGAGGAATTCGTGCGGGCCTTTTTCAGCCTCAAAAGGTCCGCCTCGAGGTACCTGGGCACCTCTTGCGCCTCTTTCGGATTCATCCTGAAAAGCTCTCCCTCTGCGAAAAGGGAAGAGAGGTGGTAGCGCACGCCGTTTACCGTGCCAAGCATAGAAAGGGGCGAGGAAGAGGTTTCTTTTACGACTTCTTTTTTCTTCTCCGCAATTTTCAGGTATAGCTGGCCCGCTTTTTTGATTTCGCTTTCAATATTTCTTTGCAAAAGCTTTTGGGCAAAATAAAGGTCCTCTTCGCTTGAAGGAAGGGGGGAAAGCAGGGAAAGCGCGGCCTTCCTTTCCAAATCCGCGCAAAGCTCCTTTTTATCCTCCAGGGACAGCAAAAGCTGCCTTTCTTTGGGGCTCCAAAGGCTTAGAAGCCTTTCCTCCGGTATTTTGCACCCTTCCAGCAGCTCCTCTAAGACCATCTCGTCTCTTTTGTTTTTAAGTCCGGCCTCTTCAAGGATGCGCCCCGCCTCTATTAGCCTGCCCTTCTTTTTCAGGCTTTCAACCTCGGTTTTCACCCTTCGGCTTCTCTCGGCTTCCTCCAGGGAGGCGTATTTTTTCTTCAGATATTCGAGATCCTTTGAGACCTCTAAAACTTCCTTGCTTTTATCCCATTTTTCCACGCTTATATTGCACAGAAGGTAGGGCGGGATCTTATTTTTTACTTCCTGCCAGTTTATGGGTTCCAAAATTTGGAACTTTTCCTTTAAGAGGGAAGAAAGCGAGCTGAAAAATTCCCCTTCCCCCATCCCTTCTTCCACTTTCACGGCCGAAGAAGACAAAGGGGAGAGCTGCATGCGCACCTTTTTGGGCAGGGCCTTCAGCGCGGAAAGGATGAGATCGGATTTGTATCCTGCAGGGATGGGGATGTCTTTTTCTTCAACTTTGGAAAGGAGCGAGAGGGGAAGGTGCAAGGTCACTCCGTCTGCGGGGTCGGAAGGGGAAAAAGTGTAGGAGAGGGGGAGGGTCTGGCCGGCCACTGTCGCAAATCCCGGGTACATTTCCTCGTTTCTCACGCTTTTTACCTCAAAGCGTAGCGCCTTTTTTGCCGCCGAATCTCTTTTCACCCAGTTTAAAAGGGAGCTTAAGTCTACAACTTCTTCGGGAAGGGCTGAAGCATAGAAGTCTTCTAAGGCGGAAGAATCGAAACCCATGCGGTTTCTTGCCGCTTCTTCTTCCGCTTCCTCTAAAATGCTCAGGTTTTCTTTTACAAACCCGTCTCCCGCAAAATTTTTTACTTCCCCCGAGGCCAGGGCTGAAATCAGAAGTTTTCTGCTTTCCAAAGGAAACAGCCTCTTTGCCGATACGGTTTTTTGCAAAATATCCAGCCCGTAGACGCTTAAAGTCCGTTTAGTGACGGCGGTTCCCGCGTTTTGGCTCCACACCGGGGCGGAGTATCGGTATTTTCCCCGGCTCCCTGCCGCCTTTTCTATCCACTCCGGCTTCACTTCTCCCACGCCCCTGGCCCAGAGGCGGCCGGTATCTTGAAGGTAGGCCGCGGCCACCCATTCGTCTTTCTTTTTGTAAAGGGCGGAAGAAGGGGGAATTTCAAACTTTATTCCCCTCGCCCCCTTATAAGAAATCCTTCGATCTTTTTTGTCTTTTTTGTCTTTGGGATCTTCCATATGCCCGAGGTTTTGAAGGAGGGAGGGAAGGAGGGAAAGGTGGATCCTTTCTTCATCCCACTTGAAGGCCGTCGTTTCTTTTGCCTCCCCTGAGGCTTCCCGAACTCCTTCGGGGACCACCTTCCCCACTTCCGCCTTCCTCTGCTTCATAAGGGAAGAAAGCTGGCTGAAGAGCTCTTTCCACTGATAAGCCCTTTGGTAGGAAAGGAAAAATTGGGCGCATTTTTTCCTCAGGCTTTTCCCTTCCGTTTCAAACAGGAAATAGAAAAGGTTCAGAGCCGAAAGGAAGTCTGAAGAGGGATCTTGGAACATCTTTTGCATTCTTTTCGCTTTTTCAGGATCTTCCGCAGATTCCCGGAAAATGTCGTTTACGCTGAAAAAGGCGATTATGGCAAGGATCTGGGCCAGAATCTTGGGCCCGTACTTTTGGGCTTCCACTGCCATTCTGGCCAGCCTTACGTCCACCGGAAGTTCTGCCATGAGGTAGCCTACGCGGGTAAGGCTTATCTTTCCCTTTTCAACGCGCACCGCCCCCAGATCCTCCAGCTCGTTTAGGGCGGAAAGGAAGTCTTTCATATTGGGTTTGTCCAAAAACATGAAATTTTCTATCTCTTCCACGCTTCCGGCGACGCCTGAAAAAAGCATGTGAAGCACCACCTGGCACAGATCCGTCCTTAAGATCTCCGGCTCGCTGTAACGGGGCCTTGAAAGGTAGTCCTCTTCGGAGTAGAGCCTTATCGCTATCCCATCGCTTTCCCTGCCGCACCTTCCGGCCCTTTGGTCGCACCTGTCTTGAGAAATTTCTTCGACCGGAAGCCTTTGGATATGGCTGGATCTGGAGTACCGGCTTACCCTGGCGGTTCCGGGATCTACGCAGTACTTAATTCCGGGAATGGTTAGGGAAGTTTCTGCGATATTTGTGGCTATAACCACTCTGCGCTTGGAATGGGGTGCGAAAATGCGCCTCTGGTCGTCGGAACCCAGACGGGCGAAGAGGGGGAGCACTTCCGTTTGATCTTTGTATTTTGCAGGCAAAACCCCCTCTATGGCCTCTGAAAACTCCTGAATCTCCCTTTGGCCTGAGGCGAAAACAAGGATGTCTCCAAAGGGATCGAAAAGGATTTCTTCAAGCACGGCCCTGGCCACCTGCTGGCAAAGGTCGAGATCCTTGGATTTAAAGGCCCCCGTTTCGCACAGGGCTTCCTCGCTTCCATAGGGCTCATAGAGGATTTCTACGGGGTAGGTCTTTCCTTCTACGCTTATTACGGGAACTTCCTGGCCAAGGGCTTTTTCAAAGAAGGATTGGAATTTTTCGGAGTCTATGGTGGCGCTGGTGACGACGAGCTTTAAATCAGGCCTTTTTTTTAAAATTTTGGCCATAAAGCCCAAAAGAAAGTCTATGTTGAGGCTTCTTTCATGGGCCTCGTCGATAACTACGGCCCCATAGCGGCTAAGCATGGGATCTTTTCGTATTTCCGAAAGCAGTATGCCGTCCGTGACGACTTTCAGCTTGGTTCTGGGGCTTAATTTTTCTTCAAACCTTACTTGGTATCCTACTTCTTCCCCCAGCTCCACGCCTATTTCTTTGGCTACCCTTGCCGCGGTCTCCCTGGCCGCCACGCGCCGGGGCTGGGTATGAATGATCTGGCCCTTTCCTTCTTCCCCCAGCTCCAGGAGCATTTTGGGCAGCTGCGTCGTTTTTCCGCTACCGGTTTGGCCGGAAAGGATGGAGACCTGGTGGGAGGAAATGGCATTTTTTATAAGGTCTTTGGCCTTGGAAACGGGAAGATCCGGATAAGAAAATTCTACCTGCAAACTTCTATCACCCTGTATCCTTTGCTGCTTTTTATCTTTTGTGCTTTCCATCCCTCTTCTTTCATCCATTCCATAAGCGAGTCGGATCCCAGGTGCTTGTTTACCACCATGTAGGCCTTCCCCCCTTCCTTAAGGCGCTTCATCCACGATCCGATAAGCTCCCTCATCGCTTCTTTTCCTATCCTCACGGGAGGATTGGAGTAAATAAAATCAAAATCCGGGGTCTTTTGCCCCTCGTCTACCACCCTTATGTTTTTAATTCCCAATTTTTCGGCGTTTTTTTTGCACAGCTCTTTGGCCCTCTCGTTTATTTCCAGGGCCCAGATTTCGCATGAAGGGCTTTTAAGGGCGAGATCCATGCTTATGGCTCCCCAGCCGCATCCGAGATCCAGGACTTGGGCCATGGGAGGCGGGACGGGTACCGAGTCAAGCAGGACTTTAGTGCCCTTGTCCAGGCCGGAAGCCGAAAAAACGCCGGAATCCGTAAGCACCGTCCTTTCCTTTTCCCCCAAACTAACGCGAATTTCTTTTTCCCTGCTTTTGCAGGAAGGGTTTTTTTCAAAATACTGATTTGGCAAATTGTCTTTTTCTCTTTTTGGCCCCGCATGGGGCGAATCGGGTTAGTAGTATTATGTAAATAATTTACAACATTTTCAATTACGAGAGGTCTGCATGTACAATTCAAAGATTCGGCCTACAAAATTGGCCATCATAGGTGCGGGCGCGGTCGGATCCACCCTGGCCTTCGCAGCAGCTCAAAAAGGCGTAGCTGACTCTATAGTTCTAGAAGACATAGATCTCAAACGCGCCAAGGCCGAAGCCGCAGACATCCAGCACGGGCTGGCCTTCCTTCCCAAAGTGCATTTGGACGCCTCTGACGACGTGGAAATTTGCCGCGGGGCCGATGTTGTAGTAGTTACGGCCGGAGCCCACCAAAAGCCCGGACAAACCCGCCTCGACCTTGCAAAGTCGACGGTGTCGATGATGAAGTCCATAGTGCCTTCCGTAGTCAAAGTGGCGCCTGAAGCCATATACCTTCTCATCACAAATCCTGTAGACATCATCACCTACGCCACTTTAAAGCTGAGCGGTTTGGATGAAAGCCAGGTCTTCGGATCCGGCACCAACCTCGACTCGGCGCGCCTGCGCTTCCTTCTTTCAAAGCAGACCGGAGTAGACGTAAAAGACATCAACGCCTACATCGCAGGCGAGCACGGAGACAGCGAAGTGGCCCTTTGGAGCAGCGCCACCATAGGGGGGGTCCCCCTCCTCGACTGGACCCCCCTCCACGGCTTCGAGCCGTTAAGCGAAGAAGTGAGGGCCAAGATCCACTCCGACACCAAGAACGCCGCCTACTCCGTAATAGAGGGCAAGGGCGTGACAAACTACGCCATAGCGATGTCGGCGGTGACGATTCTGGAAGCCATTTTCAAGGATGAAGACAGGGTCCTTCCCGTCTCTTCCCTCCTCAAAGACTTCCACGGAATTTCGGGGGTGTGCATGTCGGTGCCGAGCATAGTGAACAGGAACGGCGTAGCGGCCCAGCTTCCCACTCCCCTAAACGCCTCCGAAAAGGCTGGCTTGGAGTCCAGCGCCTCCGTCCTCAGAGGCTATATCTCTCAGCTGGGACTTTAAATTGCCTTTCCCCCGCGCCCATGCCAAGGCGATAATCGTGGGGGAGCACAGCGTGCTTTACGGATCGCCTGCAATAGCGGTGCCCCTCAGAAGCCTCGAAATAGAGGTGGACTGTTCTCCTACGCTTTTTGAAAGCTCCATAAATACGGACGGGTTTTGCGGCAGGCTAAGGGATCTGCCCAAAAACTTTTCCGGCATTTCCCTTTTGGCTGCCCGCATGCTGGGCTCCCACTGCGTGAACCTTCATTTCAAAAGCTCCATACCCCAGGGCGCGGGCTTGGGATCTTCTGCCGCAAGCTCTCTCGCCATGGCCAGATCCCTCAACTTCGCCCTTTCCATGCGCCTGAAAGAGGAAGATATTTTAGAGCTGTGCTCCCAGGCCGAAGACGCCGTGCACGGAAAGGCCAGCGGCCTGGATCTTTGCACTTGCGCCAGCAAAACCCCAATCTTTTTTTCCAAGGGGGTCCCCGCCCCGCTGCCTTCCCTGGGCGCCTTTCTTCTCGTGGTCTACAGCGGGGAAGGGGGGAAGACGAAAAGCGCCATTAAAAAGGCCTCCCGCGCCCCGAAGAGCGAAGAAACCATGGAGAAACTTTGCAAAATATGCGAGGAGACCGTGGAAAACTGGGGAAAAGCGGAAAAAGTGGGAGAAGCCATGACAAAAGCCCACGCCCTTCTAAGAGAGCTTGGCCTTTCAACTCCAAAGTTGGACGAAATAGTGGAAAGGTGCATGGATTCGGGGGCGCTTGGGGCGAAACTGACGGGCTCAGGACTCGGAGGATGCGCCATAGGCCTTTTTGAAAATGAAACCTCTGCCAAGAAGGCGCAAAGAAGCCTTTCGGATTTCGCCTCATGGGTGGAGGAAGTGTGATGGCGTCTTTCGCTCTGGCCCATACCAACCTCGCCCTTGTAAAGTACTGGGGAAAGGAGGACGAAAAGCTCAGGCTTCCCTCCGCCCCCAGCCTCTCTTTGACTTTAAACGCTTTCTATACCAAAACTAAACTTTCCCTTTCAAAAGAAAACAAGTTCGTTTTGGACGGAAGGGAGGAAAAAGGGGAAGAAGCTCAGAGGGTATTTTCCTTCCTCTCTTCCCTGCTCTCCCTTTTTCGCCTTCCCTCTTCCCGCTTTTTTATAGAGTCTCAAAACTTCGTCCCTAAGAGCGCGGGCTTCGCCAGCTCCGCTTCCGCTTTTTGCGCCCTCGCGGCGGCTTTTTCAAAAGAAATGGGCCTTTGCCTTTCAAAGCGGGAGCTTTCCATCGCTTCAAGGCTGGGATCCGGGTCGGCGGCGCGTTCGGTTTACGGAGGATTCGTGCTATGGAGGGAAGGGGAAGGCAGCCGGGAGAGCTTTGCGGTTCCCATAGAAGAGAAACCCTCCATGCCCCTTTCCGTCCTCTTTCTCTCTTTTGGGGAAAAAAAGAAGAAAATCTCTTCCAGCGAAGGAATGAAGCTTTCAAAGTCTTCCCCGTTCTTTCAAATCTGGAGGGAAGAGTGCAGAAAGGCATGCAAAGAGGCCGAAAAGGCCATAAAAGACGATTCCTTTGAAAGCCTGGGGGAGATTTCCGAAAGGAACGCCTGCCAGATGCACGCCCTCACCCTCTCCTGCGGCTTTTCCTACCTTTCCCAACTTTCCCTCCGCGCCCTTAGCCTGGCAAAAGAGCTGAGGGAAGAGGGGGTATCCTGCTACTGGAGCTGCGACGCCGGCTCCAACTGCGCCCTTTTATGCAGAAAAGAAGATCTGGACATCGTAAGGAAAAGGGCCGAAAAAGTTTTCGCAAGCTCCGTTACCTGCTTTTCGGCGGGGCCCGGAAATGGGGTGGAGGCGTGGAGTGAAAGTTGAATCTCCCGGAAAGCTGTACCTGTGCGGAGAGTACGCGGTTTTAAATCCCGGATCTTTCGCCCTTGCGGCCCCCACGAAGAGAAAGCTTTGGGTTGAAGCAAAAGAGGGGGATGTCGGGTTTTTGTCTTCTTCCCTTTTTTCCCCCATTCCCTTTTCATGGCGGAAAAAGTCTTTCTTTTCCCCGGTGGATCCTGAAAAGTGCTTTTCCCTTTTTACAGTGAGGCTCGTCGAAGGGTTTTGCAGGCGCCTGACGCGAAAGAGCCTCACGCTTCAAATCAAACTCGGAAGCGATCTCGAAGAAGGGGGAAAGAAGCTGGGTTTCGGATCCTCTGCGGCCATGGTCTGCGCTTTGACCAGGGCCATTTGCCTTCTTTACGGGGCGAAAATTTCAGAGGAAGAAATGCTGAAGCTCGCACTCCTCGCCCACTTTTCATGGCAAAGATCGGGTTCGGGGGGAGACGTGGCGGCCTGCCTTTTAGGGCCCGTCTTTTATTCTTCCTTTGATCAAAACTGGCTTTCGGCCCACCTGTCTTTTGAAACGGTATTTAAAAGATGGCCCGGCCTCTTTGCCAAAAAGCTTCGCTTTTCCTTCCCCCTTTCCTCTTTGGCCCTCTGGAGCGGCCAACCCGCCTCCACTTCCTCCCTTATACGCTCTTTAAATCCTTCTTTAAGGTTTGTTTCAAGATCAAACTATCTGTGTTTGAGGGCGAAGGAGGGGATAGAAAAAGGGGAAGCGGATGTTTTTTTCCTGGCGTTACGTCTGTCTAGGTATAATTTGGAATCATTCAGCAAATTAAATCGGATACCTCTGGAAAGCAGGGAGGTAAGGCATGCCCTTAGGATTGCAGACGCGCTTGGGGTTTGCGCCAAGACCTCCGGAGCAGGGGGAGGGGACTGCGCACTGGCCCTCGGGGATAAAGAAGAATGCTCAAGGCTCTGCGAAGGCTGGAGAGAGGCCGGATTCAGGGTCTTGGGCGAGGTTTTAAGTCTGAGAGAGAAAAATGATTGAGGAAGCTTTGCGCCAGGCCGTAGCGGCCAGAAAAAAGGATCACATAGCTTTGGCGCGCCACAGTAAAAGGCCGGAAAAGAATGATTTCGACAAGATCTTTTTAGTGAGGCCCACTCTTCCCGAAACCGCCCCGAACCCGGAAAATTCGGAGTGCGACTTTTTCGGGTTCCGCATTGCGGCCCCCTTCTTTATAAACGCCATGACGGGCGGAATCGAAGAGGGAGACAGCATAAACAGAAGCCTTTGCAAAGTGAGCGAAGAAAGCCAGATTCCCATGGCCTTCGGCTCGGCCAGCCTTGTTGAGTTGAATCCGGACGCCCTTGGGGGCTTTATAGAGGCAAGGAAGCTCACCAATCAGCCTGTGCTCGTGAATATCAACGCCAATACCGACATTAAAACCGTAAAGCTGCTCATAAAGTCGTTGGACCCCATAGCGCTTCAGATTCACGTCAACGCCGTTCAGGAGCTTGTAATGCCTGAAGGGAACAAAGACTGGATGTGGAAAGAGAAGATAGAGTCGATCCGGAATGCCGCCGGGATTCCCGTCATAGTCAAAGAGGTGGGATTCGGGTTCGACGTCGCCTCCATAATGGCCCTGGCGGAGATGGGGATAGAGGCGGTGGACGTATCCGGAAAAGGCGGCACCAACTTTTGCGACATAGAAAACTGCAGAAGGGAAAAGGGCGACTTTTCCTACCTTTCCGAATGCGGATTTTCCACGGTGCAGTCTCTTTTAAACGCCAGATTCGCCCACGAACTGCTCTCTCTTCCCGAAAAGGAGGGGATTTCGCTTCCGGATGTGATCGCGTCAGGGGGAGTGAGGAACCCCTTGGACGTTTTAAAGTCCCTGGCTTTGGGAGCGAAGTGGGTAGGGATTTCCGGCGCTTTTCTTTCCACCCTCTTGGGCAGCGGGGAAGACGCGCTGATGGAAGAAATTAAAGAGTGGAAAGAGCAATTTTCGGGCCTGATCTCCCTTTACGGCCAAACCTCCACCGATTCGTGCAAGGATATAGCGTGGATCTGCGATGAGGAGCTTGAATCCTATGCAAGGCAGATGGCCAGGCTTGTAAGCCCCGGAGAAGTTTGATGCGCTGCCCTTTTTGCAAGTCCTTGTCCACTGAAGTGATAGATACCAGAACCGGGGATCGCGGCACTTTGGTAAGGCGCAGGCGGCGGTGCAGGAAGTGCGAAAGAAAATTCAACACGATAGAGTCCGCCCAGCTTTTGGTAAGCAAAAAGAACGGCAAGTCCGAGCTCTTTGACGAAAGGAAGATAGTAAATGGGCTGGTCAAGGCCTGCAAAGGAAGGCCCGTAGCCTATGAAGACATATTGGCCATCGCCCAGGAAGTGGAAGACTCCATACGATC
Organism: Aeriscardovia sp.; assembly: GCA_017632855.1. GTDB lineage: Bacteria > Actinomycetota > Actinomycetes > Actinomycetales > Bifidobacteriaceae > RGIG1476. The sequence continues at coordinate 11,326 of JAGBQM010000017.1, read as the reverse complement.
CGAGGGAGTCGTGCGCATTTCCAGCAGGCAGATAGGGCTGGCCGTTTTAGAGCCCTTAAAAAAACTGGACGCCGTAGCCTATCTGAGGTTTGCCAGCGTGTATGAAGACTTCGACTCCCCCGAAGACTTCAAAAGGGCGGCAATGGAACTGGAAAACCCTAAATAAATAAGCGGGCCTTTTTCTTTTTCACTATTACGAGTTTTTGCGTTGGCCGCGTCATCGCCACGTAGAGCCTGCTGGCCGCAATCTTTCTGTCCTCTCCGTTTTTTTTGGAGGGCTTTTCGGGATCTATGAGTACGACTGCGTCATACTCTATCCCCTTTATGTCCTCTATGCTTCTCACTGCAATCCGGCTCTTCCATCCGCCTTGGGAAAGCTTTTCGGCTTCCGCCTTTCCGAATTCCTCTTCCAGAGCGGATCTGACCTTTTCCTTCATTTCCCCTTCGCAATCTTTCCCCGTTATAAGGGCCACCGTCCCGCGGGCCGAGTGCACAAACTCCCTGGCGCACTCCACAAGCTTTCTTACCCCTTCTTCTTCGGGGTTGTCGCACTCTATTTCTTCCAGAGAATCTTTTACGCTTCTTACCGCGCGGATTTCTTCGGAATTTATCCCTTCCCTCTTAGCAAATTCCTGCGCCTTCTCGGCGACTTCCTTGGGGTTCCGGTAGTCGATGTTTAAGGGGCAAAGCGTCCAATCCTTTCCAAAAACCGGTGAAAGCCTCTTTTTCCAGCTCCTGGTCCCCGCAAGGGAAGTGGTTTGGGCGATATCTCCCACGATGGTGAAAGAGCGCGAGGAGGACCTTTTTTTGAGCATCCTCCACTGCATGGGGGTGAGCTCCTGGGCTTCGTCTACTATGATGTGGCCAAACTGCCATTTCCTGTCCTCTGCGGCCCGCTCCGGGAGGGACTTTTGTTCGGAGGGGGCGAGGGAGGAAAGGAGGTAGGAAGTGGAAACGAGGGAAGAAGAGACGCCGAACAAATCCATGGTGGACTTCGCAAACTCCTCTTCTTCCCCCCTTCTCTTCGTGTTTTTGTTCACCATGTCTTCCCCTAAGAGGTCCATGGCCGTATCGAGCAGAGGGATATCCCCTTCGCTGGTCTTTCCCTTGTCCCTTATCAGGCTTTCTGCCTCTTCATCGCTCATCCACGGCGCCAGCGCCTTTAACTTGGCAGGCTTGGAAAAGAGATCGTCTAGAAGCCAGCGGGAAGAGATTGGAAGCCAGCAAAGGTTGAGGGCGTAGCGGACTTGAGAGTTGGTGCGTATGCGAAGCCGTATAAAGTCGCAGTCTTCCTTTGATAAAATCCCCTCCGCCTGGTCTTCGTATTTGCAGAAGAGAAGGGAGCACATGGAATCCAAAAAAGCTCGCCTCCCTATTTCGTAGGGCCCGGCGGCTTTAGCAGCTTCCTGGGCCGAGGCGATCTCTTCTTTCGTAAGTTTCAGCTCTATCCCGTTGAGGAAGATGTCGGGGATTTTTTTGGGAATCCTTATGCACCTTTGGATAGCTGACTTTAAAACGTGGACCATTCTCAGGTCCCCCTTGACCTTGGAGGCGAGGGGGGAATCCATATAGTTCACTTTTACTCTGGGAAGCATTTCCCCCATGGTGCGGATGAGGATGTCGGTTTCGCCCAGGCACGGCAGTACGTCGTCTATGTAGTGCACGAAGGCTTGGGAGGGCCCTATGATGAGCACTCCGCTGTTTTGAAGTTTTTCCCGGTAGGTGTAAAGCAGGTAGGCAGCCCTGTGGAGGGCCACCGCGCTCTTTCCGGTGCCGGGCGCCCCCTGCACCGCTATGGTGGATTCCAGAGGCATTCTGATGATGCGATCCTGCTCGCGCTGGATGGTGGAAACTATGTCCCCCATTTTTCCGGTGCGCCCCTCTTCAAGGGAGGCCAACAGGGCGCCTTCTCCGCTTAAAAGGCCTTCTTCGAGCTCCTTTTCGGATTCGGAGGGGGTGAGGTCCAAAAGCTCGTCTTCGAGCTTTACCACTTTCCTGTTTTGAGTTGTGATGTGGCGCCTGAGGCGTACGCCCATGTTGTCTAGAAAGGTGGCCTCGTAAAAGGCGCTGGCGGCTTTCGTCCTCCAGTCGAGAAGGAGGGGCTCCTGGCCTTCCAAAAGCCCCATGCGCCCTATATACCTCTCCGCGCCTTCGTTCATGGCCAGTTTTCCGAAAACCAGCCTGTATTCTCCGGCCCTGAGCAGGGAAAGCTTATCCTCATACATGGCAGCAAAAGAATCCCTTTCAGTCATGGAAGTCAGATTAAGGTCTTTTTGAGTCCTGGTGGAGCTCAGCCTGTCTTTGACAAATTTTTTTACTTCGTCAAACCGGCCGTATATTCGATCGACCTTTTTCTGTTCCAACTCGTACGGATCCGAGCTTCCCATCCCTTTATTTGTCATGATTTATTAGAATGCCTCTTAATGTAACCGGATTCTGAAAGTAAATTTATGGAACAAGATTTTACACATCAGCCCGTAATGCTAGACAAATGCTTGGAAATTTTAGATCGCAGTTTGGACACCCCCCTCTTCGCCATAGACTGCACTTTAGGGCTTGGCGGCCACAGCGAGGCCTTTTTGAAGAAGTTCCCCTCCCTGTTTCTGGTGGGGATTGACAAAGACGAAGAAGCGCTGGAAATTGCCGAAAAAAGGCTGGGAAAAAGCGGGAGGATCGCCTTTGTGCACGATTCTTTCGCCAATATAGCCTCTATAGCTTCCTCTTTCGGAAAAAGCCCCGACTTTATCTTTGCCGACCTCGGCCTTTCAAGCCTTCAAATCGACAAGGCGGAAAGGGGGTTTAGCTATATGTCTTCCGGGCAGCTGGATATGCGCATGGACAAGTCCTGCGATCTATCTGCAAAAGAAATCATAAATTTTTGGAGCGAAGGGGAACTGGAAAGGATTTTCAAATCCTGCCAGGAGCCCAGGGCCCGCTACCTTGCCAGGCTCATAACGGAAGAAAGGAAAAAGGGGGAGATTTCCACCACAGGAGAGCTTTCCGAAATTTTGGATTCGCACACCCCCTTTAAAGAGAGGATGCAGACTAAAAAGCGGGTATTTCAGGCCGTGAGGATGGAAGTGAACGGCGAAAAATCGGATCTTGAAAAACTGCTTGGCTCCTCTCTTCAAATTTCCCATCCCGGCTCGCTCATCATGATAGAGTCCTACCATTCCGGGGAAGACAAGATAGTAAAAAGCTTCTTTTCTGCAGGAATTTCCCCCAAAGTGCCCCCCAAGTTTCCCTTGGAACCCGAACCTTACTTTCAGGATTTGACCCGGGGGGCGTTGAAAGCCGGAGAAGAAGAAACTGAAAAAAATTCCCGCTCCCATTCGGTGCGCCTTAGGGCCGTCAAGGTTCTCGGGGCTTCGGAAAGGGTTAAAAATCAAAGCTTATAATCAGAAGAGTTTGAATAAAAAGGTGAGAGGATGAATAGGCTGGCAGATATTTCTTATCTACGTCTGACTATTGGCTATATCGTGCACACTTTCGGCGCCGTCTGCGACAAGCCTTTCGCTTCATGCGTTACTTTCACTTCCATTGCCACAAAACTCGAAGAAGTCACCCAGGGATCGCTTTTTGTCCCTCCCCCTCCCATGTTTGAAGAGGAAGAGCTGCTGAAGGCCCAAGATATAGGGGCTTACGCAATCGGGCTTGAAAAAAGCGAAGAAAAAACCGAGAGATCCTTAGATATCCCGATTATTTATATGGACAATTGGAGGGAAAACCTGGGCCTCATAGCCTCATTCCTTTTGGCAGACCCCTCCCTGAAAATGGCTATGTTTGCGTGCTTCAGCATGGACTCCAAAGGGGTGGCGCCCATTTTGGCGTCCCTTTTGCACATACTGGGCAACCCCGTCTGCCTTATAGACTGCGACAATTCCTCCATCCTGGGCAGGCCTCTGGAGCTTTCATACCCATTGGACGCCGTGGACCTGCAGAAGGTGGAAGCCCAGGCGGTGGAGGAAGGCGCAAGCGCCATGGTAATTTCGGCCAACCCTTCCACCCTCTCCCGCCTGGCACTTACGGGAACCCATATAGACGTGTGTACGGGAAACAAAGTGCTAAACCTCGTCACCAAGCCCGGAAGCTCCCAGACCCTCCGCCCTCAGGAGGAGCCCCTTTACGGAGCGGTTTTCGACAACTCCACCCGGATTGTGGCCCATACTTTAGACCCCCTGGAAGTTTTGGACAAGGACGTATTTAACCAGTTGATTGACGTGGTGCCTATGGGGAAGGCAGCCGTAAGAACCGCAATTTCCATGGCTCTGTCGGCAGGCATTACTACGGCCTCCATAAGGAAGGCCATAAGCATATCGGAAGACTTCCAAAAGTCTTTGGCGGATTTGGAGAAGGAAAAAGGGGAGCCTGAGGAGAGCCATGATAAAGACAAGTCTTGAGCAAGTAGCGAGAGAAGCGGGAGGAGAGCTGATAGGGGGCAAAGAAGCGCAAATCGAAAGCGTGTCTATTTCCACGCTTTGCCCCGCAGATCTTTTTGTGGCTGTCAAGGGCGAAAAGACGGATGGCTCGCTTTTCATAAAAGAAGCTTATGAAAAAGGGTTTAAGGCGGCTTTGACCCACGCTTTAGATCCCTCTTGCCCCATCCCGCAAATCTTAGTAGAAGATTCGGTGGAAGCCCTTTCCTCCCTAGCCAAAGCCAACCTGGAAAAAAGGAGGCAAAATCCGGGCTTTACGGAAATAGCCCTTACGGGTTCCGTTGGAAAGACCACTACCAAAGACATACTTTTCCAGCTCTTTTCCCCCTTCGCGCCTACTGTAGCCAATAGCGGATCTTTTAACAACGAGCTTGGCCTGCCCCTTACCTGCCTTAAAGTGAAAAGCGATACGAGCTTTCTTATAGCGGAGATGGGGGCGAACAAAATAGGGGATATAGCCCGCCTCTTTTCCATAGCCCCATGCGACGTGGCTCTGGAGCTCAGGGTGGGGTTCGCCCACGAAGGGGAATTCGGATCCAGGGAGAACATCTTCCGGGCCAAAAGCGAACTTGTGCAAAACCTCAAACCCTCCGACACCGCCGTTTTAAACTCCCAAGACAGGCGCGTGCGCCAAATGGCGGCCCTTACAAAGGCAAGGGTCTGCTACTTTTCTCTGAAGTTTGAGCCTGGAATGGAAGCGTGCGCCAGAAATCTGGAGTTAGACAACCTCGGCAGGCCCAGCTTCGACCTCTTCCTGGAAGAAAAAAATGCCGGGAGGGTCGCGCTTCCCCTCTTAGGAGAGCACAGCGCTTCAAACGCCCTCGCCGCGGCGGCCTGCGCAAAAATATGCGAAATCCCGGACGAACAGGTGAGGATGGGGCTTTCAAACCTCTCCGGGATAAGCCCCCACAGGCTGAGCCTTTTTGAAAGCGAAGCCCTTGGCAAAAACTGCCTCGTTTTGGACGACACCTTCAATGCGAACCCGGATTCCATGCTTAACTGCATAAAGATCGCTGAAAGGATTTGCAAAGCCGGAGGAATAAAGCCCCTGTTCATACTTTCACCAATGCTGGAACTGGGGGAGAAGGGGGAAGAATACCACAGGCGGGTAGGAAAAGCGGTCAGGGATGCTGACGGGTCTTTAATAGTGGTTTGCCAGGATGAATCCAAGGATTCTCTCGCCAAGGGGTATACGGACGAAGTCGCCGGTTCGAAACTTGTAAGAAGCCTTGAGGAGGCGAGGAAGGAAGCCGAAAGAAAAGTAAAGGGAAGCGGGAAGACGCTCGTCGTCCTCAAAGGCTCTCATGCCTTCCATCTCGATTCTTTAGCCCAAAATCTCGAAAAGGGGATTTAAGTGGAAGCCTACATAATAGCGTTTGTCTGTGCCCTTGCGTCTTCTTTCGGGCTGACCCCTGCGGTGAGGTCCATAGTAAATAAGCTGCACTACGGCCAGTACATCAGGCAGGACGGCCCTCAAAGCCACCAGGTGAAAAGGGGGACGCCCACCCTGGGAGGAGTGGCCATAATCCTTTCCATCCTCATAGGCTGGGGAGCTGCGGCCATTTTCCGTTATGCCGTCCACCGCACCGTCCCCACCGCTTCCGCGCTTTTGGCGCTTTTTTGCCTGGTGGGGTTTGGGCTCATAGGCTTTATAGACGACTTCCTAAAGGTGAAAAAGAAGAGGAACCTGGGGCTTACGATCCATGCCAAATTAATTCTTCAGGTCCTAGTGGCATCCGGATACGCCGTGCTTTCCCTGCTTTTCCCGCGCAAAGCCTCCGTAAGAGTGGGGCGCACCTCCATTTCATGGATCGCCGACTCTTCAATTAACCTGGCCTTTGCCGGAAACGTCTTGGGGATAATCTTATTCATAATCTGGGTGAACTTTTTGATGGCCGCCTGGACTAACGCCATCAACCTCACTGACGGCCTTGACGGCCTGGCGGCGGGGTCGGGGATATCCGCATTCATAGGCTTTGCCATCATAGCCTTCTGGGAAAGCTACCACCTCATAGGATCTTCCGCTCCAGGCTTCCGCTACGTGGCCTCCGACCCTCAGGATCTTGTGATAATAGCCCTTTCATGCGTAGCGGCCCTCATGGGCTTTTTGTGGTACAACGTGCACCCGGCCGAGATTTTTATGGGGGACACCGGCTCCTTGGCTTTGGGGGGCCTGTTTGCGGCTATGTCGGTCAGCCTTCACGTAGAGATTTTGGCCGTCATCATGGGGGGCCTGTTTGTCATGGAAACCATGTCGGACGTGATACAGATAGGGGCCTTCCACCTGTTTCACAAAAGGGTTTTCAAAATGGCACCGCTTCATCACCACTTTGAACTGATGGGCTGGCCTGAGACCCGAGTCGTTACAAGGTTTTGGATGATAGAGTGCGGATACGTCATAATATCCATAATTATCTTTTATTCCGACTGGCTCATTAAAAGCGGACCTATACGCTAAGGAGGAAAAATGGCAATTATAGGAAGAGGGGAATTTCTGGACACCGTCCTTGTGGCGGGACTTGGAGTTTCCGGATTGGCGGTAAAGGAGCTTCTGGAAAAGGAAGGGGTGAAATGCGAAACCTTTGACGAAAAAGGAAAGGGGGATTTTTCCAATCCCGGACAGGTAGACTGGGAAAACATAACGGCCGTAGTGGCTTCCCCCGGATTTTCTCCAACTTCCAAGCTTATGAAGGCCATTGAAGAGAACCACGTCCCCCTTATGAGCGAAGTGGAATTCGCATGGAAAACGCGCCCCCGCGACAAGGAGGGCCGTTCCATACCCTGGGTTGGAGTGACAGGCACCAACGGAAAAACTACTACGGTAAAAATGATTACCAAAATTTTCGAGGAATGCGGGATTTGCGTTGCAGAAGGGGGAAATACGGGGTTCCCCCTGACCAAAGCCTGCAGAAAGCCCGGGGCCCAGGTCGTGGTGGCGGAGCTTTCCAGCAGCCAGCTCCACTTCACCCGTTCCCTCGCTTTGGAAGTTGCGGTTTGGACCAACTTCGCCCAAGATCACTTAGATTGGCATAGGTCTATGGAGGAATACCGCAGGGACAAGGCCAAGGTATTCGAAAATGCGAAAAGAGCCGTAATTTACAATGCTTCGGATCCCGTCACCGCCGGAGCCGCCAAAAGCGCAAACGTGAATATGGGATGCGTAGAAGTGGGATTTTCCCTTAAAAAGCCCGCCCCCGCCCAAGTGGGGATAGAGGACGGCTGGATTTTTGACAACGCCTTCGCCTACGGGAGGGTTTGCAAGGAAGACTCCCTTTCCGGCCTGAAGCTCGCAGGAAGCGTCCCCTCCCACAGGCTTGAAAACGCGTTGGCGGCCTGCGCGGCTACGCTGGCGATGGGGGTAAAGCCCGAAGACGTCGCCATGGGGCTTTCCAAGTTCAGGCCCGAGGCCCACAGGCTCGAAGACGGCCCCTGCGTGCCCAAGGACGGAGGGAAAGTGGAATTTATAGACGATTCTAAAGCCACCAATCCCGCCTCCGCTTTGGCCGCTTTAAACTCTCTGGAAGGCAAAGGGATAATCTGGATAGTAGGGGGAGAAGCAAAAAACTGCGACATGAGGCCCCTTCTTGAAAAAGCCAAAGGAAAGGTGAAAGAAGCCATCCTAATCGGAAAAGAGAGGGAGGAATTTGCAAAGGCCCTTTCAAACGCCCGGATTCCCTTTACGCAGATAGGGGAGGAAGAAGGATCCGGCGCCATGAAGCGCGCGGTGGAAGCAGCTTACAAAAAAGCTCAGCCCGGAGACGTCGTGCTTCTGGCTCCCGCCTGCGCTTCCAGGGATCAGTTCAGAGACATGGCGGAGCGCGGAGACAAGTTTAGGGAATTTGCAAAGGCCCTCGAGGGAGATTTGCGTGTATGAAAGATAAGCTCTCCGTGGTGCTGGCCGGAGCCGGAACCGCGGGCCATATAAATACCCTCATTTCTATAGCCGAGCAGATAAAAATCCTTTCCCCTTCCGCCAAGATTACGGTTGTAGGAGCCACGGGCGGGATGGAAGAGACGTTGGTGCCGGCAAGCGGCCTGACATTGAAAACCATTCCGAAGCTCGCTTTCCCGCGTTCGATTTCCCCTTCCACGGTTCTTTTTCCGGCAAAGTGGGCTAAAGAAGTCAGGGATGCAGAGAAGATACTGAAGGCCGTGGATGCGGACTGCGTCGCGGGAGTGGGAGGGTATGTGTCGGCTCCCTGTTACAGGGCGGCCAAAAAACTTAGAATCCCCATTGCCATTCACGAGCAAAACGCCATGGCGGGCATAGCCAATAAGTTGGGAGCCAGGTGGGCCGATTACATTGGCACGGCCTACGAAAGCGCTAAGCTCAGGCCCGGACGCGGGAAGACCGTCGAAAGGGTGGGGCTGCCTTTGAAAGCTGAAGTCATAGAGGCGGCCAAAGCCAGAAAGGAAAACCCCGAGGGGTGCAGAAGGGACGCCATAGAAGCTTTGGGCCTGAAGCCCGAACTGCCCGTGCTTTTGGTGACGGGCGGATCCCTTGGGGCTTTAAGCATAAATAAGGCCGTGGCAGGGGCATCCAGAGAGCTTTTGCAGGTGTGCCAGGTGGTGCACGTGTGCGGAAAAGGAAAAACCGAGGTAGTTTCAGAGCTCGTTACAAAGCTTGCCGGAAAAGACGCGGTGGGCGAGCTTCTTGCCTCTCAGGCGGGCCAGTACTTTGCCCAGGATGGAAATTACAGGATTGTAGATTACTTCCCGCATATGGCCCTGCTTTACAAGGCGGCTTCGCTCGCCATATGCCGTTCGGGGGCCGGAACGGTAAACGAAATGGAAGCCATGGGAATGCCTGCCGTCTACGTCCCGCTTCCAATAGGAAACGGGGAACAGAAGTTCAATGCCAAGCCCGTTGTCGACAACGGAGGGGGCATCATGGTTCAAGACTCCAGATTTACGGAAGAATTCGTGAAGAAATACCTGCCCCCCCTCATAACCAACGAAAAGAAGCTGGAAGAGATGGGGCAAAAGGCAAGGGAGCTTTCGGGGGAAAATGCCGCCCTCGTTATGGCGGAAGAAATTTTACAGCTCGCAAACTACCATAGGTACCATGAATAGCCTTCCTTCCCCCGCTTTTTCCTCCCTTGAGGAAGAAAGCGTCAAAGATCTGAAATCAGTTTTCTTTTCCGGCATCGGCGGACACGGCATGAGCGTTTTGGCCAGGCTGCTGAAGGCTGAAGGCGTAAAAGTTTCGGGAAGCGATATCGCGAAAACCGCAATTACGCAAGACCTGGAAAAAGCCGGCATTCCGGTTTACCCCCAGGACGGATGTCACATGGGCGATGCCGAAGTTTTGGTGTGGTCAAGCGCCATCAAAGAAGGGAACCCCGATCTCATTTCGGCCGGCAAAAAAGGCATGCGCCTAGCCCACAGAAGCGACATCCTCAATCTTTTGATGAAGGGAAAAGAAGCGGTGGCCGTATCCGGAACCCACGGGAAAACCACCACTTCCTCCCTCATATCCTCCATCCTTCTTTCCTCGGGAAAAGACCCAAGCTGGGCCCTCGGAAGCTCCTTTAGGACTACGGAAGGGAAAGAGGAAGCGTGGAGGAAAGGGGAGGGCTCCGTATTCGTAGCGGAAGCCGACGAATCGGATAGCAGCCTTTTAAAGTACAGGCCCAAAATTTCAGTAATTACAAATAGCGACGGCGACCACTTCGATCACTTTGGAACCATAGAAAACTATCAAAAAGATTTCATGGTTTTCATTGCGCACTCACAAGAATGCGTAATGGGTATGGATGACGAAAGCAACAGGAAGCTTTTCGGAATGCTGGATGAAGAAGAAAAAGGAAAGATTCTGGGCTATGGATTAAAGGAATTTAAAGAGCTTGGCCTTGAAGGCTTTGAGGAAGAAAATTACGCCAGGCTGGAAGGCATCCGCTTCTTCCCTGCCTCCTCTCCCGTCTCTTCTTCCTTCGCTCTGTCTTTTGGAGGAGAGAAGGCGCAAGTGGAGCTTAGGATTCCCGGCCTTCACAACTGCCTAAACGCCTCGGGGGCCATATTGGTTTGCAAAAGGCTTGGATTGAGCCTTTCTTCTGCGGCCCATGGAGCGTCTGTTTTCCTGGGATGCTCCAGGCGTCTCGAGCTTTTAGGGTGCGAAGGGGGAGTCAGGCTTTTTACCGATTACGGACACCACCCCACGGAGCTTAAAGCGCTTCTTTCCTCCCTTAAATCCAGCTACCCCTCTTCCAGAATTGGAGCCCTGTTCCAGCCTTTCGACTATTCGAGGGTGAAAGATTTCGGCCAAGGTTACGCCGCTTCCCTCGCATTGGCTGACAAAGTGGCAGTCTTGCCTATTTACGGAGCCAGGGAAAAGCGGGAAAACTTTCCGGGGGTCGGCGCCGAGCTTATAAAAGAGGCTGCGGAAGCTTTTGGGGAAGGTTATAAATTTGAAATGGCCCAAAGCCTAGAGGATGGGGCGGAGAAATTAGCCTCATGGAGCGAAGAAGGGGATGTTTTAGTCACCATTGGCGCAGCCAATGTAATAGACGCGAATCCCCTGATACTTAAACTTCTTAGGGAAAAGTTATAAAATTTCACTATATTGGGGCCGACAGGTTTCGACGGCGGTTTACTTCATCCAGCTGGCATGTCGGGAATGCAGAGTATCCCGTAAAAGACCTCTGCAAAACTATAAGTGCCAAGAATATAAATCGCACTGAGTTCGTGCTTGCTGCCTAGTTAGGCGGCGCCTTACTCCCTCCGCTCATCAAAGCCTTGGAAAAAGCGGGGATGATAATTTAAAGGCTTGCCTCCGCGCCGGAGCTTACGGGCGCGGACGGGACTTTTGAAAGCTAAGCCGTCTGTAGATTGTCTATAGAGATACAGAGGCTGAAAAACTGTGTATATAGACTACGCATGTAGAAGGCTGG
>JAGBQM010000016.1 GCA_017632855.1 Aeriscardovia sp. | reverse complement strand
CCGCAAAATTTCCCAGAGGATTCGGGGGAGAATTGAACCTGGATTTGGCTACCGATTATCTGAAAAATGTGCTGTTTCTAATTACCTTCTTCTTTCGCTATCTTTCCGTAGCTTTCCAGCAGCGCCTTCTGCCTCTCTTCCACGCTCTTGAAAGGCTTTAGGGAGAATACCCTGTCCATGGCCTTGTCGAGGGCTTCGTGGGCTTTTTTGAGGTCTTTGGGCATGTTGTCCGGGTCATAGAGGTCGGCCAGGGAGGAACCGGGATAGTTGGCCCTGGCCTCCAAAACTTTCCTGCCCCCTTCGATGATTAGGTCTTTCTGGTCTTTGCTCAGTTTGGGGAGGGGGAACGTGTTCCAGACGAGGGTATTTGAGAATCGGTAGTCTTCTTTTAGGCGTCCTCCCACAAGGCTCTGCCATGCCATGAACATCGAGGTCTCGATGACGGAGAAGGCAAGGCCTGTGGGGTCTTCCACGGTGAACAGGGCGTCGCTGGCTATGACGTCTGGAGATTCGTAACCCGCGGTAAAGTATTCCCTGTGCTCAGAAAAGACTCTCGGTATTGCAAGGTAACTTTTCGAAGGCTGTCTGATATCTCCAAATTCCCATGGGACTTGAGCTGCACTCTTTGTATTAGCCCTTTTGGAAGATAGCCTAAAGTCTTTCACAGCTTCTATTTTTTGTCTAAGGAATCGGCTCTTTCTTCTTTCCTCAGGAGTTGAATTTACGAGCCATAAACACCAACGATCCTTATTGTGGATTAGCTCTGCGGAGCCAATGTATTTCCTTACGTATTTTGCGGCAATGGAATCTTTCTCGGCTTCAGATTTCTCTTGCTTAGTATGGAGAATTAGTGCCCCATCGTCAAGTAATTCATTCCCTTTCAGGCATTCTGCCAATTCGGATATTGGTTTAGAGTATTTTTCTACAAATATGGTGGATCCGGAAGTCAAGTAAGGAGATATATTTTCTACCTTCATCCGTTTCCATGCTGTCTTTGCAGCGCCATCTTCTTTTGCTATTTCAGGCTTGTATAGGAAAGATTTTTGGCCAGGGTTCTTAGCGAGCCCGATTATGACTACATATACTGCTGCATCCTGTCTTCGATCCCATATGAACGAAGGATAAGCAAATGAGATTTTCCAGCCGAGATCAAATATAGGTTTAAAAAGATCTCTTACTTGAGCTCCTTGCGTAATAGAGTTTGTGGAAACAAAAGCAAATTGAGCCCCCGAAGCATTAAGAAACTTAGCGGACTTATAGTACCATGCGGCACAGTAGTCAAGTTCGGAACTGGAAAGATTGGTAAATATGCTCCTCATTTCCTCTTGTTGCTCCCTACTTTTGTTGTAGTCTCCTACGAACGGCGGATTTCCGAACACATAGAGATCAGAGGAGGGGATTACAACATCGCTCCAGTCCATTTCTAGAGCATTGCCGCATACAATTCCGCTAACCTCATCCTTCAAAGGTAGGAAGTGGGGTGGGGCGGAGACCGTATTTTCAAACTTTTTGTAACTTAGTTCCAAGGCTTCTTCTCTAGCAATCTGCAAGGCCGTCTTCGCCACGGTTACGGCGTATGGGTTTATCTCTATCCCGTGGAACTGGGAAAGGGAGACCCTGATTTCCTTGTCGAGGTCGTGGACGGCAGAGTTTTCAAGCCCTATTACCTCGTCTTCCAATTCCCTAAGATCACGGTAGGTCTGGGTCAAAAAGTTCCCGCTTCCGCAGGCAGGGTCGAAGAACTGGAGGCGGCTTAATTTTTCATGGAAGCTTTCGACTTTCAAGTGTTGTTCTTCGGGGTTCTTGATTTCCTTTATTTCCTCCAGCTCATGCCTCAAATCGTCCATGAAGAGGGGATTTATGACTTTTCGTATATTTTCGCGGGAAGTGTAGTAAATTCCGTTTTCCCTGCGGTAGTCACCCGAAAAGACGCAGTCCATGATGGGCCCAAAAACTGAGACGTCAATCCTGTCCCAGTACTTAAAGTCATGCAAAAGGTTGCGAAGTTCTCCCAAAGAGCCATCCGGAAATTGGGGGAAATCGACTTCGTCTCTAAAGAGGCTGCCGTCTACATAGGGAAAATGCCTGACTGCAGGCATCAGCTTAAAACGGGCGGCCTCGTCCGTTTCGGGAATGTCAAGGCATTTGAAAAGGTCTAAAAGGTCACGGGTAAAGTGGGCGTCATCCGTGCTTTTTTCAAGGAAAGTCTTAAACTCCCCGCTCTTGAAAATCTTCCCGCGATCTTCGGAAGTTCCGTCCGAAAAGAGGAGGAAGACCAGCCGCATTATGATGAGCGGAATTTGCCTCCCGTAGGCCTCCTTTTCTTCTTCGCCCAGGGGGAAAGACTGGTCTTCATCCGAAAAGAGGGAGTAAAGCCGACTTATTTTTTCCGCAGCCAATTCCGTTTTGGAGGCGTCAAGGATGGAATACTCCTCCCTGGGGGGCTCTCCGTTGAAAAGCCGGACGAAAAGCTCCAGTTTCTCAGGGATTTCCTCCAAGGCGCACTCTGCAGTGATTTCCCCCCTGATGCCTGCTTCAGTATTTAAATCGTAAAACCTGAACCGCTCGAAATTGGAGGTGACGATGGTTTTGACTTTTTCTTCCGCAGGAAGGTCGTCGTCGTATTTCTTGGCCTGCTCGAAGGGCGTAACCTGTTCTTTCTTCCTCTCTTCAGGCTTGTCCAGATCCACCCCTTTCGACTTCTGCTCCGCTATAAAGCCGTACTTTTTAGAATAGATGTCCGCAAACCCGCGGTCGGCCGTCTCTTTTTCAAATTCAAGCCCCCCGCGGGATCCCGTGAAAAGTTCCGCAAGATCGTTCCAAAGGGACTGGCAAAGCTGCCTTTCCCCCCCCCTTGGGCTTTACTTCTTCAAGCTTTGATTCCCAATTCCTTACGAAGCCTTCCGCCTTTTCTTTCAAAGGCTTTTCATCCGAAAACAGGCTGTTCACCGTGCCCTCCTTGCAGGGAAGAGAAGCGAAAAAATGACACTAAAAATTACAAAACACAGAGCAGACAATCAAAAAAGCGGGCGCTTTATCATGAGGCGCCCGCCGGAAAATGCTTTTTAGTGGAGTCGCCGGGAGTTGAACCCGGGTCCGACGGTTCCCTATCCAGCCTTCTACACGTTTAGTCCGTATAGTCAGTTTTTCAGCCTCTGTATCTCTACAGACAATCTACAGACGGCTTAGCTTTCAAAAAGTCCCCCTGCGCCCGTAAGCTCCGGCGCGGAGGCAAGCCTTTAAAATTATCATCCCCGCTTTCTTTAAGGCGAAATGAGCGGAGGGAGTAAGTCTTACCGCAAACTAGGCGGCGAGAGCGAACTCAGTGCGATTTATATTCTTGGCACTTATAGTCTTGCAAAGGCCTTTTACGGGATACTCTGCATTCCCGACGTGCCAGCTGGATGAGATAAACCGCCGTCGAAACCTGTCGGCCCCGTCAAGAGCGATCTTATAACTTTTCTTTGAGAAGGTTAAGAATTTCAGGGTTTGCGCGGGAAATCGTCCCGGCTCCGATCGTGGCTAAAACGTCGCCAGGCCTGGCCCAAGAAGACAGTTCTTTTGCCCCTTCCTCCAGGCTGCGGGCAACTTTAAACTTGGATTCTTGTCCTATCTTTTGGGCCTCTTTTGCGATGTCTTCAGCTTTTACATCGAGGGCGACTTCAGCCGTATGCCTGCCTATGAAGAGAGGGGCGAGGACGGCCAGATCGGCCAGGGAGAGCGACTCTGCAAAGCCTTTTGCAAACTGTACCACCCTGGATGAATTGAAAGCCTCAAACATCACCCCTATTCTCGACTGTG
>JAGBQM010000004.1 GCA_017632855.1 Aeriscardovia sp. | reverse complement strand
TGGAGTTGGCCCTGGGTTATTTTTGCCATAAACCTTACGGGGGCCTTCCTTTTGGGCCTCTTGGACTCTTTGGTGGCGGCCAAGTCCGCAAAGAGGCCCGGGTTTAAGAAGCTGGCCTCCTTTGTGGGCACCGGCATGATGGGGGCTTTTACCACCTACGGCACCTTCGTTGACGGGGTAAGGCACCAGTTTCTTTCCTCCCTGCAGTCTGCGGCCGTGGGCTACGCCCTCTCTTCTTTGGTGGCGGGGGTGTTTTTGGCGGGGCTCGGCCTCTACATAGGAAAGAAGATTTTTAAGGAGGCAAAGTGAACGCCGGCATCTTTATAGCGGCCATGGCCGCGGGAGGCCTTGGAGCCCTTTGCCGCTACTGGGTGGGGGGAGCTATAAACTCCCACACCCACTTCAAAAGCAAGATGGGCACCTTTTGGGTAAACGTATCCGCCTGCTTTTTGGACGGGCTTCTTGCGGGCTTTGCGGCCCACTTCCTCGCCGTCTGGACGGGGATGAAGATTTTAAAGTACATAGTGGGCACAGGTTTTTTGGGAGGCTACTCCACCTTCTCCACCGCCTCCGTGGAATCTTTCCAGAACTTTGAAAAGGGCCTGTTTAGGGGGTTCGCCTTCACCTCCTCGATGTTCCTTTTGAGCCTCGGGGTGTGTTTTGCGGGGTTCTTTATAGGCCTGGCATAGGGGGGGAGAAGAGTATTTAGAGAGCAAAATCCTTCCCGCCATCTCAAAAGGGAAATCTGGATCGGGTTTTATAATCTAAACCATGACCCCGATCGAGATAGTATTCATAGTCTGTGCTATTTTTGGTCTTTTGGTAGCAATCGTTGCAATTTCTCTGGCATGCAGAAAAAAAAGGCCGGACTCCTTATCCGAAACAGACCAAAAGCATATAGATTCTTCCCGACCCTCTAAACGTTCTTTTCTTTTTAAACCCATACTTTCAAAGAACGTTGACTTGTCTAATCTCGAAGACGAGTTGATCATGGCTGACGTAGGCGCCGAAAAAAGCCATGAAATAGTGGAGAAATTGAAAACCTCCCTCCCCTCCAATGCAGGAGAAGAAGAAATCAGGCAGGCTTTGCAGTCCTACCTGATTTCCACTCTTTCTTCTGCCGACAGATCCCTTAAAGTCCAACCGGACCATGCCGGAGCCGTAATAATGGTGGGAGTGAACGGCAGCGGGAAAACTACCACTGCGGGAAAGCTCGCCAAATACTTTAAAGATCAGGGGCGCGACGTGATTTTGGCCGCCTGCGATACTTTTCGGCCCGCGGCAGGAGAGCAACTGGAAATCTGGGCTCAGAAAGACGGAGTAAAAATAGTCCGGGGCAAAGACGGCCAAGATCCGGCTTCCATAGCTTTCAGCGCGGCCTCGCAGCTCGGCTCAGATTCGCTTTTAATAGCCGACACCGCCGGCCGCCTCCAAACCAAGCAAAATCTGTTGGACGAGCTTTCAAAAATCAGAAGGGTAGTAGAGAAAAAAGTGGAAGTAGACGAATCCCTTTTGGTCTTGGACGCCACTTTCGGGCAAAACGCCCTTTCGCAGGCCAAAATCTTTTCCCAAGCACTCCCCCTCACAGGCATCATCCTTACCAAACTCGATGGAAGCTGCAAAGGCGGAGTGGTATTGGCAGTAGAAGAAGAATTTGGAGTGCCGGTGAAAATGGTAGGCGTGGGAGAAGGGGAATCTGATTTAAGGCCCTTCGATCCGGAAGCCTTTGCGAAAGGCCTGACCCAATGACCTACCTTTATTTTCTCCTCCCCTGCATCTTCCTTTCTTTCCTGGGGGGCTCCCTCTACTACGCCGGCCTTGGAAAAAAGACCGATATAATGCATTATTTCGGCCTCTCCTTTGCGACGCTCTGCCTTGTGTTCCCGCTTTTCGTGCTCTTTGGCTATAGCTACTCGGTAAGCGGGAAGAACCTCGGGGGAATCATAGGCGATCCCTTCTCCGATTTCCTTCTCCGCTCTTCCCTTTCCCTCTCTTCCGGAGCTTTCGGGCCTTCTTCCCTAAAGTCTTTGATTAGCGTGGCGTTTTACGCTCTCGTAGCCTGCCTCTGCTTTATTTTCATCTCCGGAGCCGGAAGGATGCGCACCGCCCCCTGGCTTATTTACTCAATTTTGTTTTTCATTTTCGTATTCTGCCCCCTCTGCTTCATCTTTTCGGCCCCCGACGGGATTATGTCTTACTCCGGACCCTTCTCCCAGTCCCTTTCAGCCCACTCCGCCTCCTCTTTGCCCTGCCTTTTGGGGATAATTCCGGGCTGCGCCGCGCTGGGGCTGGAAATCGTGCTTAAAAACAAGCCCTCCAAGCCCGCCATGCCGGTGTTGTCCCTTCCCGGCTGCTTCTTTCTTGAAGCCGGGCTTATGGGGATATGCATGGGGGAAGTGATCCTCTTTGGAGGATCTCCCGCCTATGCGGCCATCTCCTTTATCCTCAATTCCTCTTTTTCGGGCCTGTGCTTTGCAATTCTGGAGAAGATTTTTTATAAGCATTTCTCTTCCCTTTCCTTTGCCACGGGGCTTTTATGCGGGGGCGTGCTTTCCCTTTCCTGCTTCAGGCTTTCCCCCCTTTTCTGCCTGATTTCCTCCTTCCTCACTTCCATAGCGGCCTTCTTCTTCATGCGCATGGAAAACAGGCTCGGATTCGACGATCCCTTCCAGATACTTTCGGTAAACGCCGTTCCCGGAGCGCTCGGCCTGATCTTCCTTTCCTTCTTTTCCCCCTCTTCGGGCCTTCTTCTTGGAAAGGGGGCCTCGCTTTTCGTAATTTCCATTTGCTCCATACTTTTGTCCGCCTTTTACGCCTTCGCCCTCTCCTTCCTCATCGCCATACTCGTAAAGAGGTTGGGCAGGGGCTGGGGAGAAGGCGACATGGATGCGTTGGATCTTGGAGAAAGCTATATTGAAAGGAAAGGCTGGGTGGAAAAGAAATGATGATGGTGGAAGCGATCGTAAGGGTCGACAAACTGGAAGAAGTTAAAAAATGCATGGCCGGGCTCGGCATTAACGGATTTACGGTTTCCCCCTGTTTCGGTTACGGGGAGGAAGAGGGGCCAAAGGAGGAGTACCGGGGAAGAAAGTACGATTCGGATTTGATAGAGAGGATGAAAGTGGAAGTCGTATGCGGAAGCGTGGAAGAAGCCGCCTCCATTTCCTCCAGCCTTTCCGACGCCCTCTCCACTGGCCTTCCCGGAGACGGGATGGTCTTTTCTTTCCCGCTCTCCAGCTACCTGAAGATAAGGAAGTGAATCCGGTCCAAATGAAAAAGGGCCCCGAAAGGGGCCTTTGGCATTTAAGGAACTGTTACCTTCTTCCTCCCCCGCGCCCTCCGAAAAGCTGGAGGAAGGTGAGGAAGATGTTTATGAAGTCCAAGTAAAGGTTCAGGGCGGCAAAGATGGAAGCCTGCTTGTACTCCACCTCAGTGTGGCACCTGGGCTCCAACACCTTCTTGATCCACTGCACGTCATAAAGGGTGAGGCCCGCAAAGAGGAGAAGGCCTATGGCCGAAATGAACATCGTGGCGCCCGAAGCGTGCACGAACCACAGTATGATTTCCCCTATGACGAACACCACGAGGCCCGCCCAGAGGACCGGCCCCAGCTTCAGGAGGTTCTTCTTAGTGCTCATGGAAAGCATCGTCAGGCAGAAGAAGAAGGCTGCGGAGAAAAGCAGGGCTACGAATATGGTCCCTATATTGAAGATGAAGAAGATGGAAGCCAGGGTGAACCCCATAAGGAGGGCATAGGCGTAAAAGAGGATCCTGGCAGTGGAGGGCTTCATCTTCCAGAGCCGGGCCGAAAGCACTATGGCGAACGCCACCTGGGCTATGCACACTATTATCCACCCGATGGAGCCGGTAGCTGAGAGAAAGGCGTCCAACAGGCCGCTGTAAGCGCTGACAAAGGCCATGGCCGCCGTCACCAGAAGGGCTATGCACATCTCTCCGTAAGAACGGGCCAGAAGGGAGCGCATGGCCCTTTCCCTGACTACCGATCCGTTGCCGTTGTAAAATCCGGGATTTGTATTTTGTCCCTGCCCATTGGGGCCGAACATGACTGCCTCCTAAGTAGTCTTTTTAGTTACGAGACACTATAGATAATAACCGTTTAGCATTCAAGTAAATTTCCGTAAACATATAAAATATGTGTGTGAGACACAGTTTAACAGGAGTTTCTATAAAAGTTCATAAAATATTTCAAGAATTTTTCATGAATTTACCAAAAGGAAAAATCGGAGGGGAAAGGTGAAGCCCTTCCCAAGAAGGCCCGTTTCGATTGTGGGGCCTACGGCATCCGGAAAAAGCGGGCTGGCCATAGAGTTGGCAAAGGCGCTGTTTCCCGAAGACAGGTGCGAAATCGTAAGCCAGGACGCTTACCAAATTTACCGGTTCATGGATATAGGCACGGCCAAACCCGACAAGTCCCAGCTTTCCGGCGTCGTCCACCACATGATAGACGTTAAAGACCCCTGGCAGGATTCGAGCGCGGCCTGGTTTCAAAAAGAAATCCGCCGGGTTATGGAAGATCTTTCCGAGAGGGGCATTCGCCCGATACTCGTGGGGGGATCGGGCCTCTACGCCAGAAGCGCCGTAGACGACCTCTCTTTCAAACCCTACTCCCCCCTCCTCAGATCCCGACTTGAAGAAAGGCTGCTGAAAGAGGGATCTTCAGGCCTTTGGAAGGAACTTGAAAAGCGGGATCCGAAGGCCGCCGAAGCCATAGATCCCAGAAACGGAAGAAGGGTCGTAAGGGCATTGGAGGCCGTGGAAGCCTCGGGGTCCTTTTCCCCATCCCTACCCTCTTACCTCTATCTTTTCCCCTGCCTTCAGATAGGCCTAGACCTCCCCAGAGGGGAACTGGACGAAAGGATTGAAGCGAGGGTGGAAAAAATGCGCAAAGAAGGGCTGGAAGAGGAAGTGGGAAGCCTTAAAGGGAAAATGTCTAAAACGGCAGCCCAGGCCATAGGCTACGGCCAGATTCTGGACTTTTTAAACGGAAAAATCGGGCGCGAAGAGGCCTATAGCGCGATTAAGACCAAAACCAGGCGGCTGGCAAGAAGGCAGATGAGCTGGTTTGGAAGGGACCCGAGGGTTCACTGGCTAAGCGCTGACGATCCCGGCCTCCTTCGCCGCGCTTTGGATCTTGTGGGAAGGGCGGACGAGGGAGAGTTCGACCAAAGCGACCTCGGACCCAAAGGCCCCTCCAAAAGGCCCTTGGGATCTGTTTAAACTCCCCATTCCCTGTTATACTGTTCTTAGTTCCTTTGCCCCTTTAGCTCAATGGCTAGAGCAGCGTCCTTTTAAGTCGTGGGTTGTGGGTTCGAGTCCCACAGGGGGCACTTTTTTGTAGTCTTTTTACCTTATCCCCTTGATCTAATACCATAAAACTCATGCATCTGATTTCCCTTTTCGCCCATCCCGCCTTCCTGCTGCACCAGTGGGTAAAAGCCATGGGCCTCGGGACCACTTACATGCTGCTCTTTATAGCCATATTTTTGGAAACCGGGATAGTGGTGCTTCCCATCGTCCCGGGCGACTCCCTCCTTTTGGCGTCCGGAGTTTTCGCCTCCATTTCAGGGCAGCTGCAGCTGGGAATTTTGATACCCCTTTTGGCCGTCGGGGCGGTTTTGGGAGATCAGAGCAATTACTTTATAGGAAAGTTTTTGGGGGAGAGGATTTTAAAGAGCCCGAAATGGAAAAAAAGGCTTTCTTCCAAGCTTTCCCGCTCCGAAGACATCCTCAACCGTTTCGGTAAGGGAGCCATGTTCTTTTCCCACTTCATACCGGTGGGACGGACTTTCATCCCCTTTCTGTGCGGCATTTCAGGGCTTCCGTGGAGGAAATTTTCCACCCTCAACGCCCCCGGAGACTGCCTTTGGGCCCTCCTGCTCTTATCTATAGGCTACTTCTGTGCTAAAATCCCTTTTGTAAAGAAATACCTCGGCCTGATAGCGCTTATAGCCGTAGGGTGCCTGGTTTTGAGCGTCCTCGTTTCTTTCTTCAAATCGAAAAAGAAAGAAGGGAAGCACAGGGGCAAAGGCCGGGCGGACGAGGGGCTATAGCTCAGTTGGTAGAGCGTTTCTTTCGCATAGAAAAGGTCGCCGGTTCGAATCCGACTAGCTCCACTTGCACACGTGGCGGAATGGTAGACGCGCTGGCTTCAGGTGCCAGTGGCCTTCACGGCCGTGGGGGTTCAACTCCCCCCGTGTGCACTTTTTTTATTTTTTTCAGCCGTTTACCTTGTAAAGCCAGGCTATGACTTCCTGCTGGAGCTGCTCTATCGTAAGGTAGCAGCTGGCCGACAAGGGCGTCTGGTTTACTTTGGCGCCCTTGGCCATATCGGTTATGGTCTTTAGGGTGCCTGCAAGGCCGTAATCGGACTGGGCCGCAAATAAATACAGCTCTTTTCCTTTCAAATCCGCTTTTTCCAAAAACGAGTACACCGCCATCGGCGCGTCCATCCACCACATGGGGTAGCCCAAAAACACGTTTTCCACATCCTTAAGATCCGGTATGGGCTCCCTGAGTTCAGGCCTGTCCCCCCTTTGCTTTTCGGCCTTGGAAATCTGCTCGAGGATTTTGAAATTGGAGGGGTAGATCCTTTTGGACTGGATCCTGTAAGTGGAGGCGTGGGTGACTTTCGCTATCACTTCCGCCATCACCTGCACCGTCCCCAAAACGCTTCCGTCCCTTTGCACGTAGCCCGAAGGGGGTTCGCTTTCTCCGTCTCCTTCCGGATTGAAGGGATCCGGATGTGAAAAATAAGCTACCAAATTGCTCATTTGCGCCTTCTTAAACTGAAATTAATACGTCTGATTATTATAAAATACATGCCCATATGGTTCTCCATCCTGCTGATAATCGTCTTTCAAATACTTGGGGGCGTATTTTCCTGCACGGAAATGACGCTTATCACCCTCAGGGACTCCCAGATAGAGCAGATGGGGAGGAAATCCGGAAGGATTTCCAAAATAATACACAACCCCAACAGGTTTTTAAGCGCGGTGCAGATTGGCACCACCTTCACGGGCTTTCTTTCCGCATCCTTCGGGGTCTCTTTGATTCTTCCGGTAGTGGTGCCCCCTTTGGTGCGCGGGGGCATGAACCGCACTTTGGCCTCCAACCTCATGAACGTCCTTCTCACTCTGGCGATCTCGTACCTGGCCATAGTGATTTCAGAAATGGTCCCTAAAAGGATAGCCATGCAAAAAACGGTGGAAATCGCCAACTGGGCCGTTCCTTTCGTAAACGTCTTCGCGATTATCTGCTACCCCCTGATTTGGCTTATCAGCTCCTTTACCAACCTTTTGGTGAGGATCGTGGGGCTGGATCCTCATAAAACGGAATCCAAGGTGAGCCAGGAAGAGCTTAAAGTCCTGGTTTCCTCCAACACCCAGCTAAACGAGCGGGAAAAAAGCGTGCTGGAAGACGTCTTTGACGCGGCAAATACGGTAGTGAGCGAAGTGATGAGGCCGAGGGCGGACGTAGTGTTTTTGGAAGCGGGCATCACTTCAAAGGAAGCGGAAAAAAAAATAAAAAAGCAGCCCTATACGAGGTACCCCGTAATAGGGGAGGACTTTGACGACGTCTTAGGCTACATCTCCCTCAAGGATCTTATGGATCACGAAGAAGACGACGCCCCCATAAAAAGTTTCGCCCACCCCATAAGTTCGGTTCCCGGCACCTCGAGAATTTTGCCTACCTTGGGGGAGATGAGGGAAAAGGGGGCCGACCTTGCGGTGGTGATAGACGAATACGGAGGCACCGACGGCATAGTCACCCTGATGGACATGGTGGAAGAAGTCATAAACGGCGCCTCCAAGGTTAAAAGCTCCTCCCTCTCCCCCTTCGCAAGGAGCGGGGGAAAGGTGGAAGGGGGAATGACCATAGAGGATTTCGCGGATCTGACCGGGATAAAGCTTGAAGACGGGCCCTATGAAACCGTGGCCGGCTACTTTCTTTCAAAGACGGGCTCTTTGGCCAAGCCCGGAGACGTCTACCACTCCCAGGAAGGCTACGACATGGTAGTCACAGAGGTGGAGGGAAGGAGGATACAGACTATAGAGATCCGGCGCACTAAGCCTGAAAAGGAAGAAAAGGAAAAAGAATAGAATTCTTTCCTTGACAAGATATGGGATCCGGTTAAACTTATAAAAGTATCAACCTTGGGTTTATAGCTCAGTTGGTTAGAGCGCATCCCTGATAAGGATGAGGTCGGAGGTTCAAGTCCTCCTAAACCCACTCAATGCAGGGGGCTATAGCGCAGCTGGTAGCGCATCTGCTTTGCAAGCAGAGGGTCGCCGGTTCGAGTCCGGCTAGCTCCACCCAGGAAGGCTCCTTCCCTGTTTGAGAGAGGGGGCCGTTTTGATAATAGAAGCCAGCAATCTAAGTTTTTCCTACCCCTCCTCGGCTCCCGTGCTCGAGGAGGTCTCGTTTTGCGTCCGGGAGGGGGAAGTTTTCGCCATCGTGGGCGGAAACGGCAGCGGAAAGAGCACGCTGGCCCGTCATTTAAACGCCCTCATCCCCGTTCAGTCCGGCACTTTGAAAGTGGCGGGAATGGACGCGTCGGACCCTGAAAACACTTATCCGATAAGGCGCGCGTGCGGGATGGTGTTTCAGGATCCCAATAACGAATTCGTTTCATCCGTAGCCGAAGAAGACATCGCCTTCGGGCTTCAGAATTTCAATTTTCCGGAAGACCGAATACCCCAGATAGTTTCCCGTTCGCTTTCAAGCGTGGGCCTGGCCGGATTTGAAAGAAGGGATCCCCATTCCCTTTCGGGAGGCCAAAAGCAAAGGCTGGCCATAGCGGCCGTTTTAGCCCTCAGCCCCAAGATAATAGTTTTGGACGAAGCTACGGCCATGCTGGACCCGGAGGGCCGGGCCCAGGTGATGGATTTGGCCCTTTCTTTGAAAAAACAGGGCATAACGGTGGTCATGATTACCCACTTCGTAGAGGAAGCCGCCCTCGCAGACAGGGTAATGGTGCTTTCTTTAGGCCGCGTCCTGGCGCTGGGATCCCCCAGTGAAGTCCTCGTGGAAAAAGAAATTTTAAAAAAGGCCAGGCTCTGCCCCCTCCTTCCCACCCTTTCCTACTGGAGCCTCCTTGAAGAGGGGCTCGTTTCCCCTTCTCCCCCTCCCCTTTCCGAAGAAGGCCTTTGGGAGGCAATGTGTCGATAGAGTTCAGGCAGGTCTCCCTTTCTTACAGCTCCGGAGAGGCGAAAGTAGAGGCCCTCAAAGGCCTGTCATGGGAGGTTGAGACGGGAGGCTTCGCCGCCGTCATGGGAAAGACCGGAAGCGGGAAGAGCACGGTTTTAAGGCTTCTTTGCGCCCTGGCGAAGCCGGACGGGGGGCAAATCCTCATAGACGGAAAAGACATCCATTCCGCCCTGCCCCGCAGGCAGCTCAGAAAGGAAATGGGGTTCGTATTCCAGTTTCCCGAGTACCAGCTTTTCGAAACCACCGTCCTCAAAGAGGTGTGCTTCGGAATGAAGAACCTGGGGTTTTCAAAAAAGGAGATGGAAGAAAACTCCAGGTGGGCCATAGAAAAGATGGGCTTCAATTTCGAGGCCGTGAAAGGGACCTCCCCCATGGCCCTTTCCGGGGGCCAAAGGAGGAGGGTGGCCATAGCCAGCGTAATAGCTTCGAGGCCCAAAATCCTCCTTCTCGACGAACCCACAAGCGGGCTCGACCCTGCCGAAAGGGGAGCCTTCTGCGAGATCCTGAGATCTTTAAACCGGGAGGGGACGACCATCGTCATGGTTTCGCACAATTCCCAGGTGGTGTGTGAAACGGCGAAAACCCTTCTCGTTTTAAAAGACGGGGAAAAGTGGAAGGACGGAAAGGCGGAAGATCTTTTTCATTCGGATCTTTCTTCGGCCGGAATCCTTCCCCCTCCCTCCCTTCGCCTCGCTTCCTTCCTTGAAGGGAAAGGGTTTGGCGTTTCTTCCTGCGTGCGGGAGCAGGATTTCATTTCCGCCCTCATTCAAGAGGCGAGGAGGCGGAAAAATGGCTAAAGGCAAAGCCATGGTCACCTTCCGGGCCGGTTCTTCCCTCTTGCACAAGATGGACCCGAGGATAAAGATAGCTTCTCTTGGGTGCGCCATAGCCGTCATAATCATGGCCCACAACCTCTGGAGCTACATCCTGGCCGTAGCGGTGACGATAGCCATGTGCATAGGGGCGAAAATCAGGCCCAAAGACAGCCTGGGCCCCGTCTTGTACCTTTTCCCCTTCTTCGTCATCATCTTCCTCATGAATTTCCTCTTCAACGACAAGGGGAAGCCCTGGGGAAAGTGGTGGATTTTCGCTCCGTCCCTCCCCGGCCTCCTTCAGGGGATAAACGTGGTAGTGAAGGTGATTTTGGTGATGGCGGCCTCGGCCTGCCTGCTTATTTCCACCCCTCCCGTGGAAATGACCTATGCCCTGCAGTCGCTTATCTCCCCCCTCCGCTTTTTAGGGGTGCCCGTGGGGCAGATAGCCCTCATAATCTCTGTGGCAATCGAGTTCATCCCCTCCCTCTTTGAAGAGTTCAACCTCATAAAGGAGGCGCAGACAGCGAGAGGGGCCCAGTTTGAAAGCACCAATATTTTCAAACGGGCCAAAGCCTACCTCCCCCTGTTCCTTCCGATCTTCATGACCGCCTTCAGGAGGGCAGACGAGCTTTCTTTGGCCATGGAGGCGAGGGGGTACAGGACGAGCAAAAGGAAAAGCGCGAAGCGCTTCTCCTCCCCTAAGCTCAGAGACTGGCTGATTCTTTTGGTTTCGGCCCTTCTCATCGTAGCCCAGGCCTTCCTTTTGAGGGCCGGAATTTAAGAAAGGAAAAAAACAATTATGGCTTCCAAAAAAAAGACCAACGGCCTTGACAAGGGCCAGCGGGGGATGTCGATAGCGAAAAAATCGGTAATCTGCGCCGCCTGCGTGGCATTGTGCGTGGTTTTGCCCATGGGCTTTCACGCCTTCCCCAGGGGAGGGGAAATATATGACCCCATGTGGTTTCCCGTCATGATCTGCGCCCTCTCTTCGGGCTGGTGGTACGGGCTTATTTGCGGAGTGCTCGGCCCCCTCCTTTCCACCCTCATTACCGGCATGCCCCCCGTGGCGGAACTGCCCACGATGATTATTCAGGGGATCTTCCTGGGCGTTTTCTGCGGGCTTATGATGCTTTGGGTCCACACCCACTCCACATACGGCGATCTCTACATCAGCATAGTGGTGGGCATCATAATAGGATCGGCCGCGGCGGGATGCGCGAAAGCGTGGATTTTCGATCACGGCAAATACTCGTTTTTCGCTTGGATCCTCGGCTACTTCTTCTTCTGCCTCCCCGGCCTCATCATCCAGCTCGCGGCAGTTCCTTCGATAGTGGTGGCCCTTATGAAAGGCAAGCTCATACCTGAAAGGTACCCCTCAAAGCACAAAGAAAAGCAGGTGGAAGCGCAGTGACGGACTTAAGATCTGCAGACAACCTTGAAGAGGTCAGGGCCTACTTCGACCAAAGGGCTTCCGGCTGGGACGAGAGGCAGCACCCCGATCCCGAAGTGATAGAAGACATCCTGAAAAAAGGAAAAGTAGGGGGCAGGGTTTTGGACGTGGCCTGCGGGACGGGGGTGATGATTCCCTTCTACATCAGGGCCGGAGTCCGAAGCGTGGTGGGGGTGGACCTTTCCCCCAAAATGATAGAGGAAGCCGAAAAGAAGTTTGAGGGGGAAAAGAAGGTCTCCTTCCTCGCCTTAGACGCCTTGGAGGCCGAATTTGAAGAGCCCTTCGACACGGTCGTGGTCTTCAACGCCTGGCCCCATTTCATCCAGCCCCTGAAGGCCATTTGCGCCTTCGCCGGGGATCTGCGCCCCGGAGGCCGGCTCGTCATAGCCCATGACAAAGGCCGAAAGCAACTGGATAACATCCACCGGGGAGGGGCCCCCTTCCTCTCCCTTCCCCTTCCTCCCGCCTCGCTTCTGGCGGAGAGGATGGAAGGATGGCTGAAAGTGGAAGAGGAGCGGGATCTGGAGGACAGATACGAAGTGGTGGGCAAAAAAATAGCCTAGGCTTTGAACCCAGGCTTTTAAAAAGGGCCCTTTAAAGATTAAGGGTTCCCAGGGCCTTTTCCTTGTCCCCTTCTTTAGATTTGAGGCTGGCTATAAACTTGCCTATCATAATCCAGAGGGCGGAGGCTGAGAGTATGCACAGCTCTGCCGCCATCTGCCTTCCGGTTAGGGGGGCCTTGGAAAAGATGAACATCAGCACTACCGCCGCCATCGCCAAGATGGGCGGAACAAGAATAATGGCTTTTCGCATTTTTCCTCCCTGAGGTATTCGTTTCTGAGAAGTAAATTATTATACGCCGTATTTTTAAAAAGATCCAATTTCGTCATAGGCGTGGGGACTCGGGAGGCAAATGCGCAAGATTGTAAAGCTGGCGATATGGGCGTGCGTGATTTTAATCCTCATAGGGATATGGGTGTCTTTAAGCCGGGGGGCCAGGGGAGACGTTCTTTCCGTCTTCAAATGGCTGGGATCCATGCTCAGGCAGGGATGGGGATTTGTTTCCCATAAAGCCTGAATTGAAAAAACCCATACGTTTTCCAACCTTTCCTTTATAATTTTATTAAAGAAAAATTACAGTTCTAAGGATGCATATGATTTCAAGGCGCCACATTTTCAGCCGTGCCCTTACAGCCCTCTCCTTTGCGGTGCTTTCCCTTTTAATGTTCCACACTTCTTTTTCATCTTCTCCGATCCTCTCTTCGGTCAAAACCCATCTTCCCTCCCTCCACCAGGATCACTCCGACAAAGAGAGCAGGCAGGCCAGAAAACTTCGGGAAGGGACCATAGACGAATGGGAGAGGGACGAAGAGACTTCCCAGCCCGTGCCCACCGAGTGAAATTCAGCCTCGGAAAAAAATAAAAACATTGTCCCAGAATATGGGTATAATGTAAAGAATGCATATTCTCCTACTGGTGGTGGTAGGCCTTCTTGTGGGGACTTTCGTAATCGCCCTTGGAAGCGGCGGAGGTTCCATCTACGTAGGCCTGCTTACGGCCGTTTTGGGACTGGACCCCGCCGCAGCCACGGCCACGGCCCTCGTCACCACCTTGCCTTCCCTGGTTATCGGAACGTGGGGCTACTACGAAAAAAAGCATATGGATTTCCACAAGGGAAACCGCATGCTCATTTCCGCCCTCCCCAGCGTGATTGTCTGCTCCATAATCTCTTTTTGGATCCCCAAAGCCGCCTACGGCTACATTTTGGCCTCCATCCTCTTTTTCGTGGGGGGAGTCATCCTTTACAAGGCCTTCCGCAAAAAGAAGGGAAAGAAGGCCCAAAAGGAAGAGGGGGAAGGCCCCGCCCCCAGAAAGGCCTGGGAGACCGTGGCCATTTACACGGTCTTCGGGATACTTGGAGGCATTATGGCAGGTATTGGCGGAATGAGCGGAGGGGAGCCCATTTTCGCAGGCCTGCTCCTTTTGGGAGACGGAGTTTTCGAGACCATTTCAACCTCTTCATGGGTCGTAATATGCATGGGCATTTTGGGGGCCAGCGTGCACCTTATAGGGGGCCACGTCGACTGGGGGGCGGCCATACCCCTTACAATCGGGGCCACCTGCGGGGCCTTGGTGGCTCCCCACGTCGCCCGCTTCATCACGAAAGGAGGCAGGGCCAAGTGGCTGGAGGGCGCGCTTGGAGTGGCTCTGATTGCGATGGGAATAAGGGACATAGTATGAGGGAAAGGTTATACTAGGGAGAAGGCCTAGAATTTACGAGGAGAAAAAGCTATGAAATCGGAGATCCATCCCAATTACGGGTACGTGGTGTTTCGCGATCGCAAGGGGGGGCTGGAATTTTTGACCCGCTCGACAATGGCGTCGGACCACAGGCTGACCCAGACTATAGAGTGGAAAGACGGCAAGACCTACCCCCTCTACGACGTGGAAGTGTCGAGCGCGACCCACCCCTTCTACACCGGCAAGCGCACGGTTCTCGACTCTGCAGGCCAGGTCAGCAAATTTGAAAAGCGCTACGGGAAAAAGAAGTAAAAAAGAATTTCCGAGGGGCCGGGGAGCCCCTTTTTTAATGCCCGAAGGAAGCGGAGTCGCCCTCTTTAAGGGATTTGGCGAAGATCGCTATCAAAACTGCCGCTAAAGCCGAAGCGATCGCCATTATCCAAAGGACGTTGGAGGCCAGAAAGCCGGAAGAGGAAAAGGCGAGCCTGAGGCGCGAAAGCGGGCGGCAGCTCAAAAGCGCGCTGTAGACGCTCAGCCCTATGGCGGAAGTGGTGTTTAAAGACAATTCGCAAAGCCCCATTCCCCTCCCCCTTTCTTCGGGGAGCAAGGTGGAAGTGGCGGCGCTGTAAAG
>JAGBQM010000003.1 GCA_017632855.1 Aeriscardovia sp. | reverse complement strand
TTTGATCCCCCCGGGAACCCGAGGCCCATATAATATTTTTCTTTCCTGAAGGATCTGAATGATCCAGAAGGAGAATGTTTAAAAGTTCTTCATAGAGCTCCGGATTTTTTTGGCCTATGATCTCCACACCGAAGGAAAGGGAGGCTAAATCGTTCTCTGTATTGATGCCCTTGGTTTTGGCTTCTTTCAAGGTTCTCCCGTCTTTATGCGGGCAAAAAGCCCGCATTTGGAATCACAACTAAGTGACACTTAAAGAATACTATGTTCTAAGTTAAGAATAGAAGCCTAGCACTCCATTGCCAGAAAAAGAAATCCGCCTTCTCAATTGAGAAGGCGGAAATACTGCTAAACAAAGTGGGGATGCAGGGACTTGAACCCCGGACCAACGAATTATGGGTTCGCCGCTCTAACCGACTGAGCTACATCCCCTCCTTGAGAAAATATACACAGGGACATATACATTCTCAAGTCTTACCAGATTCTAACCCTGTCTTCGGGATCGAGCCACATGCCGTCTCCGGGCTGAACGTCGTAGGTAGAGTAAAAAGCGTCCACGTTTTTAAGCACCTGATTGGTCCTAAACTCTGCGGGAGAGTGAGGATCTATGGCCAGGAACTGCTCTGCAAAGGCATCCCTTATCTTCATCCTCCAAATCAAAGCGTAAGTGGAGAAGAAAGACATCGCTTCGGCTTCGCCCATTTCCTTTAGAGAGGCGGCAAGATCTTCTAAAGTATCGACCTTTAGACCGTGGTGGAGGGCAAGGGCTTTGAGGGAGATGTCTACCCCGGAAAGGTCGCCTATGTTCTCCCCTATGGTCATGGCGCCGTTTACATGCGGAGCCTGATCCGCTTTGCCTTCTTTCGCATACTCTTCTTCGAGCTGCAAAGGAACGAGCTTATTGTACTGGTCTATTAGCTTTTGAGTGAGGGCTTTGAAGTTCTTCCTGTCTTCGTCGGTCCACCAGTTCTCTAGGCGGCCGTGCCCGTCATAGCAGCTTCCCTGATCGTCGAAGCCGTGCCCGATTTCGTGTCCTATAACGCAGCCTATGCCTCCGAAGTTCGCGCTTTTGGGCCTGTCGGGGCTAAAGAAGGGATCCTGAAGGATGGCGGCCGGAAACACTATTTCGTTCAAGGTGGGCTCATAGTAGGCGTTCACGGTCTGCGGGTTCATCTCCCACTCGCGCTTGTCTACCTTTTTGCCTGCCTTCGCAAATTCCTTGGCACTCAGGAAGAGGTAGGAGGAACGCATATTGTCCATAAGATCTTTGGAGTCGCTCACTTCAAGGGCGGAGTAATCCTTCCACTCTTCGGGGTAGCCGATCATGGGGGTAAACAGGGAGAGCTTGTCCAAGGCCCTGCCTTTGGTTTCTTCTCCCAGCCATGTGCTGTTGGATATGGAGACCTTGTAGGCTTCGATGAGGTTGTTTACAAGTTCCTGCACCTGCTCCTTGGAGGAAGCGGGGAAGTGGAGGTCGACGTAGAGTTTCCCTACTTCTTCTCCACTTATGGAGTTTATAAGGCTGACGGCCCTCTTCCACCTGTCCTTTTGGACGGGCTGGCCCTTGAGCACCTTGCCGTAAAACTCGAAGGAAGCTTCGTCAAAGGCCTGGGTGAGGAAGGATGCCGAATTGGTAAGCAGGCGCGCCATGCACCACGCCTTCCACGCCTCCAGCCCTTCGCTTTCCCACAGTCCGTTAAGCCCGTCCAAGAATGAAGGTTCGTGTACTATTACCTTCTCTATGGCGCTTTGGAAATTAACGGGTATGGACTTTGAAATGGGCTCGGACTCATATGAGCTTTGAACGTCTTCGATCCATTTTGGAATGCCGAAGTTGGAAAGCTTTTTAGAGAACTCGTCTCTGGTCATGGGATTGTAGGTTTTGATATCGTCTCTTACCTGCACCGAATCCCAATGGAAGTGGGCGATTTTGGTTTCAAGATCTACCACTTTGTCAGCCAGATCTTCAAAGTCTTTTTCCCCTATAAGTCTGAAGAGGGAGGAGAGCATCTTGCGGTAAGCCTCTACAATTTTGGCGTAGCGGGGCTCGCGGTAGTAAGATTCATCGGGAAGGCCGATGCCTCCCTGCATGATGTGCACCGCATTCATCTCCGGATCTTTTGGATCGGCAAAAACCATTACCTCGAAAGGAAGATCCAGAAGCGATCCCAAGGGGGCCATGGCCTTGAGGAGATCGTCCATGGAATGGGCGCCCTTTATCTCTTCTATGGACTTTGATATAGGTTCGATTCCGCTTTTTTCAAGGGAATCTTTATCCATAAACTTTCTGTAGAGGACGGAAGACTTTAGATCCTTGTTGGCGGGATCTTCGAGAATGTTGTGGATGTCTTCGTCACTTTGCTCGGCCAGCTTGTCGAAGGTGCCAAACCTGGATTTGTCGGGGGGAAGGACGTAGGTATCAAGCCATTCGTGATTTATAAAGCGATAAAAGTCATCTTGCGGTCTATACGTTTCATCTGATTTTGTTCGCATGTTACCATTTTATTTATTATTGGCTGATCTTAATACGCATTGGATTTAAAGCGTATGAAACAAAAAAGGGGAAGCCCGAATCCTTTTTGTCTCTTTGCGCCGCATTTACAGCCCTCTGAATCGTGACTTTATTTTCCCTCGCCGCATAGGAAGAAAAATCAACAATAATTTTTCGATCTTAAAAAGCGGGCTTCAAATGTAAATAACGCAAAGGCGGAATGGGAGGAGTCAGACACCTTTCAAGTGACTAAATCTTACCTCCGGCAACTCCAATCTTGCTTTTGAAATCGAAGTCTCAAGCGAAGGGATTGCGGTCCAACTTCAGTGCAATGCATCCGAACTGCCAGCCAATCTAAGGTAGGCGAAGCCTCTGCAAGTGGCAGGACTTTGCGGGAAGCGAAATACTCTGACAGAAGATAAGCCCGAACGGAGGAAACCTGACATTTACCGGAGCAGGCGCCATGGAATTTGAAGTTGAACCGAGGAAAGACTTTTGCCCTTGTAGGAATGTAGGAATATATGTCGGCTTTAACCCTCCAAGACATCACTTATAATAAGCGCATGGGGCTTTCTCCCGCCACCGATGCGGATGCGCAGGGGAGGCGGAGTGTCATATATGTCTCCTTTTTCCCTTACTCTTTAGGGATATTTGAATGAAAATGCGTAATCGCTCCAAGTGACATAACCGCATGGATCATTTCAACTATGCAAAATTCCCCTTATGCGACTAATAAGAGCACGATAAACATAATGCGAACCTTATTCATGCAGGTGGGTACCCGCTTTTTATAAAGAACGGGTATTGCCAAATTGGGCAAATGTCGGGTTGTGGGTTTCCAACAAGAGGGCTAATGAAAATTTGCAAGCCTTCATATTGATGTCCATTGAAGAAGAAATTAGGGGAGAGCGGGGCGGGGGGAGCGGAGAGGACGCGTCTTTGGGCATCAGCCGGCTGAGGTATATTCGGCGCTCCGGCCGGCTGCAGCTACCGCCGTTAAAGCCCCTGCCCGGGCTTTCGGGGTAAAGCCCGGAAGCGGTTTTTCCTTAAGGCTTCCCTTTTACAAAAATTTCGATTCCGCCAAAACCGGAAACCCCGTAAAAGTTACAGCCTGCTTGAACCAAAGCCTGGCTCGGGGTACTGCTCTTATTTCAACACAGCAAAGGGCTCAAGCGATCCAGCCTCCCTTCTTACGGACGCCGGGAGATCAAAGGCAGGGCCTGAAATAGTTTCAAGCCCGTCTTTCCTTCGGTTTCCGCTATGGAAGTCCGGTTTATAGGAAAAGAGAAAATTAAACCAAAGCGTGATACAATTACAGTGTTGCGGATGTAGCTCAATGGTAGAGTTTCAGTCTTCCAAACTGATGACGCGGGTCCGATTCCCGTCATCCGCTCCAAGTAATTAGGTCTAACTCCTGTTTCTATTTGGTTTCCTCCAGCCGGTTTTTACCGGCTTTCTTTTTTCTGGTAAGCAGATAAAAAACTATAGCTATCGCCACCATGGCCAAAGTCAGCCAGAATCCCATGCCGAAAGAAACCTTTCCCCCTTCAAAGACCGCCGCGAATCCCGTCTTTTTTCCTACAGTAAGCGAGAAGGAGGAAAGCATGACTGCGCTTCCTACCGAAGCGGAGTAGTTATTTATGACGCTAAACATCGCATTGATGTCGGGAGTCTTGGATTCGGGAAGCATGCTGCAGGCCCCGGCGATGGTATTGGTGAATAAAAAGGCGAAGCCCACCCTCTGGAAGATGTAGAAAAAGCAGGCGATTCCGGCATTCAAGAAGGGCTGGAGGAAATAAACCAGGGCCGTTCCCGCGCACATCATCACCGATCCCGACAGCAACGGAGCCCCGTACCCCTTTTTGTCCGCCCATTTTCCAGACACTATCGCTCCCGCTGACCCCAAAAGGCTTCCCGGAGCCAGGATCAGGCCTGAAATAAAGGGGGAGCTTTTGAGCGCGTACTGGGCGTAAGTCGGTATAAGGGCCTGCATCCCGATATTGACCGCTTCCGAAAGAAAGTAAATCGCGGCTCCGCAGGCTATAACGGGGATAAGGAAGAGGTTCAGCTCGAAAAGGCGCCTTCTTTTATTGCGGTTCGCCAATACGAATATGGCCATAATGGCCACTCCTCCCGCCAGAAGGACCCAGAACTTCCAGTCAAATCCGGACGAACCCGCAGAAGAAATGGCAAAATCCAGAACCGCCAACCCTGCGGCCATGAGGGCCAAAGAAAGGAAGCTGAATTTGCTGTCGGTACCCCGGGGCTTGTTGTTGACGAAGGGAATGGTCAAAATAAGGGAAATAACTACGAAAGGAACAAGGCTCCAAAAAATCCAGCGCCAGCTTGTGAAGTTTTCAATCCAGCCGGCCCACATGGGCCCCAATGCCACCGCCACTCCGATAAGCCCTCCAAGTATTCCGGAAGCCGTGGCCCTTTTTCGGGGAGAAATTTGGGTGAGGATCAGAAAGAGGGTGGTGGGGTATTCCAGGCCCACCGCCATCCCCTGGAAAATCCTGCCGATTACGAGAGGAGGGAAAGACGGGGAGAGGGCGCATAAAATGGTGGCCGCCAGATATAGGGCGCATCCGACTATTTCAACTTTCTTCGCATGCACCTTCTTGAGTATGTAAGCGGTAGAGGCGGCAACTATGGCCTGGCTGAGCATATAACCGGTCGTCATCCATTCCGTGGCGTTTACGCTTACGTTGAAGTCTGCGGCGATTTTCGGGTACATCACGTTTATGCACTTATTTGCAAAGGTGGAAGTAACGGCCAAAATCGCACAGGCTATTATCCCCAGATAAACCATCCATCTGTCTTTGGAGGCCCGCATGGCTTCCCTCCTAGTTAATTGCTTTTTACCACTTGAATTGGTTGCAACTATCTAGTAGAATAATTCGCGGTCACGCCCCCGTCGTCTAATGGTCAGGACATCAGACTTTCACTCTGACAACAAGAGTTCGATTCTCTTCGGGGGTACTTTTTTATGCCCTGTAATTTTCAGTAGATTTTTCTGCAATCGGAACTCCATTGTATTTTGCACTTATTGGCAAAGCTTGTGAATTGCAAACTCAGGGCGGTTTTAAAATGTGTAAGTAGTTTTAGACAGCATGCCTAAAGAGGGAAGTTTTTCATATGAATGCTGCAAAAAAGCCAAAACAATTGGGGTTTTGGTCTATCTACCTTCTGGGTATAAACGGAGTCATAGGTTCCGGAGCCTTTCTTTTGCCGCAAACCATTTACCAATATATGGATCTGATGAGCATTACGGTCCTTATAGCGGCGGCCATAACCGTGAGCCTCATAGCTTTATGCTACGCGGACCTCGCCAGCAGATTTTCCGGAGCCGGAGCGGCATGGCTCTATTCCTACCACGCTTTCGGGCCTTTTGTCGGCTACGAGCTCGGAATTTTCGTATGGTTCCTGGGATGCTGCACCGTGGCGGCTGAAACCGTAGCCCTCTTTACTACCCTCCAGGCTTTCATCCCCGCTTTCAACAACGGCCAGATTCGCGTCTGGTCGTGCATAGGGTTGGTAGTGGTTTTTGGAATCATCAATATTTTCGGGCGCACTCTCGTAAAGTGGGTGGACAACATCTCTTCGGGGGCGAAAATCGCCGTCATCATCCTATTTATAGTCGTCGCCGCCTTCTTCATGCACGGAGCGAATTTCCATCCCGTGCTTCCCGTTGCAGCTTCTAAAGGAATCGGAGCCTTTTCCTCGCACTTCGGCAATGCCTTCAGCGTGGTCTTTTACATGTTCACCGGTTTTTCCTTTATTCCCATAGCAGCCAGCCAGATGGTGGATCCGGAGAAAAACATACCCAGGGTGCTTATAGGGGTCATGATAACCGTGACCATCCTCTACGGTCTCATGATGCTTTTCGCCATAGGGGTCCTGGGGGCAAGCATGGTCAACTACTCGCTTCCCATAGCCGTGGCCTTCAGGAAGGCTGTGGGAACATGGGGGTACATAGTGGTGATAATAGGCATGCTTATGTCAATCTTCGGCGTAGGCTTCGCTACGAGTTTCAACACCCCTGTCCTCATGTCCTCCCTTTCCAACGAACATGCCATGCTTCCCAAATTCTTTGGAAAAATGAATCGTTTCGAAGCCCCCTGGGTGGCGGTAATCATCACCACTGTCGTCAGCTGCTTTCTTGTTACCCAGTCCTACCTGTTTTTGGTGGGAATGATAGTTTTCGCTTCCTTCGTCCAGTACGTCCCAAGCATCATGGCCGTTATGAAGTTCAAGCATGACAAGAAGTATCCAAACCATGGCTTTGAACTGAAGGGCGGCTACACCATTCCGATAATCGCCCTCCTTATCGCTTTTTACATGGTTTTCCAGTTCACTTTAAAGACGATAATTCTGGGAATATGCGTGGCCGCGGCGGCCGCCATCCTCTTCGTCTTTCTCGACGACAGGAAGATGTTTAAAGGTTTCTCCCTTGAAGAGATAAAAAGGAACATAGAGATGAAGAGGGAGGCCGAGCTTAAAAGGAGGGAAAACAGGATTGAAAAGAAGGAAAAAGATCTGCAAGCCAAACTTGCTTCTTCCAAGGACGATTCGAAGCCAAGTTCCTCTACGCCCTCGCCCGCGTCCAAATAGGCAAGCTTTTTTCTTTGGGTAAAATTGCAACAGTCTCCGATTTTAAAGGACTAAGGTATAGGCGTTAGAGAAAAAGCGTCTCTGACAATCGGGACAAATAAGGAAGTGTCCAATGAAAGAACTAACGGCAGATGACATTAAGTCCTACGAGGACAAGTACTGCTCCTGCAAGTTCAACAAGGTAGCCCAAAGGGCTGTAACCACCAATGGCATTTACAAGACAGCCGAGGATATGAGCGCCATAGACAGGGATGGGGACTCCAACTTCTCTTTCTCTATCGACAACGTCTCTATTGGGGCTTCCAACCAAAACAAGTCCGGAAGATGCTGGATTTATGCGTGCCTAAACACCCTCAGGCAGCATATGATTAAGACCTACAAAATGGCCGATGACTTTGAGCTCTCCCAGAACTACCTTAATTTCTATGACAAGCTTGAGAAGAGCAATTACTTCTACGAGAACGTAATCCGCACTGCCAAGAAGCCCTTGGATGACAGGGAAGTGTGGTACATTTTCGCCACCCCGCAACAGGACGGCGGAGACTGGTGCCTGGTGTGCGCGCTCATCGACAAGTACGGCGTGGTGCCCAAAGATTCCATGGGGGAGACCAGCTGCTCTATAACTTCGGCCGAACTCAACACCATCCTTAACAGAAAGCTGCGCAAGGACGGCTTGAAGCTAAGGAGCATGGTCGCTTCCGGCTCCAGCGACGACGAAATTTCCACCGTAAGGGCCGAAATGATGGAGGAAAACTACAGGATCCTCGCCATCGCCCTCGGCGTTCCGCCCTGCAAAGTGGAATTTGAGTACAGAGACACTACCGACAAGAAGGAATTCCATCAGTGCGGACCCCTCACCCCCCACGAGTTCTACAAGGACTTCATCGGAGAGGATCTTAACGACTACGTCATCCTCATGAACGTGCCGGATGTAGACGATATGCCCTTCGGCAAGCTTTACACCATCGAGGATTCCGGAAATATGGTAGGGGGCCGTCCCAACCTCTACCTCAACGAGCCTATTTGCGAACTTACCAAGGCCGCGCTGGCCCAGGTAAAGGACGGGGTTCCCGTCTGGTACGGATGCGACGTCCTTCAGCAGTTCGACAGAGACAAAGGCATAATGGACCTCGACCTTTACGGCTTCAGCGATCTGTTCGGCACCGACCTCAACTTCCGCAAGGGAGACATGTTCTCCACCAGAGAGTCCCTCCCGACCCACGCCATGGTTCTGGCAGGGGTAGATATCAGAAACGGGGAGCCGGTAAGGTGGAAAGTCGAAAACTCCTGGGGCGACAAGATTGGCAAGAAGGGCTACATGGTCATGAGCCAGGCTTGGTTTGAGGAATACACTTACGAAGTAGTGGTAAACAAGAAGTACCTCACCGACGAACAGAAGGCCGCCTTCAAGACCGAACCTGTGGTGCTTCCCTTCTACAACGGAATGCAGCCTACGAAGTAGGTTCTGGGGGTTTGGTTTTTATGGGATCTGAAGAGGGCCGGCAGAGCATCTCTCCGGATCCCATATCTTTGCCCGAAAAAGCCAACGGGCGCCATACCAAGTTAAAAATCATTTCCACGATCGTACTGCTTCTGGCAGTGACCATCCTCCCCTACTGGGCAGGCAGGAGGATGGCCATAATGCGCACTTCGTTGCTCATAGGGTTTTTCCGCCAGATTTCTCCCATGGGCTGGGCTCTTATAGGCTGGCTCATAGTCACGTCCATATTCATATGCATGGGCGGCGCGGTGGTATTTAAAAAGAAAATCTGGTGGCTCCTTTCGGCCTTGGTCCTTTATTGCGTAGTGCAATTTTTGTCAGGCTCCTCACTTTTAAAAAGCAATTTCTGGTACGCCACCTACGTCGTCTACAAACATTACAGCCTTTTCCCCAACGCATTGAATGTGGGAATAATAACGGGCGTTTTAGGAATGTTTATTTTCGCCATAGTATTTATGGTGCTTTTAATTTTCGCCAAAAAGAGCTCGCGCTTCTCCCTTCTTCTAAAGGGATGGTCGGCCTGCGCCTTTTTTCTGGTCTGCGAGCTCATCCTTATATGCCTCGTAGTGCTTTTCGGGTTTGTGCCTCCTACAAACATCTGATTGTTATTCTTAATTGATATTATGAAAACGACGTGTATCGTCTGCGAATGGAGAGAGCCGGCCGTAACGGAGGCCGGCATCGCATTACCAGATTTTAAGGAGACATTGTGGCACTCGTCGACAAGTCAAAACAAGAAATAATCGCCGAATATGCAACTCATGAGGGTGACACAGGTTCACCTGAAGTCCAAATAGCCCTATTGACCAAGAGGATTATCAATCTGACTGAGCACATGAAGGCGAATAAGCATGATTATCACTCCCAGCGCGGTTTACTACTCATGATTGGAAAGCGTAGGCGTCTTCTGGCCTACCTGAAGAAGGAAGACATAAATCGCTACCGCGCCCTTATAGGGAGCCTGGGTTTGCGCCACTAGGCACGTAATTTGCCCTTAGAACTTTGTTAAGGGCAAAGTAAGGAGCAGTTGTGAAAGATAACGGCAAAGTCGTAGCCGTTGAAGCCGTAATAGACAATGGCAAGTACGGGAAGAGAGTCATAAGGCTCGAAACAGGCTCTCTGGCCCAACAGGCCGACGGGTCGGTGGTGGCCTACCTGGATGACAAATCCATGGTGCTTTCGACCACCACGGTAGGAAACCTTCCAAAGGAGAGGTGCGACTTCCTGCCCCTCACAGTGGATGTAGTCGAAAAGATGTACGCCTGCGGCCAAATACCGGGGTCTGTCTTTAGAAGGGAAGGCAAGCCCTCGGAGGAAGCGATACTGGTATGCAGGCTCATAGACAGATCTCTTCGCCCTCTTTTCCCGCGCACTTTGAGAAACGAACTTCAGATTATAGACACGGTCCTGTCGGTAGATCCTGAAGACACCTACGATATCCTCTCCTTAAACGCGGCCTCGGCTTCCACATGCATAGCGGGCATCCCCTTCAGGGGGCCGGTAGGAGCCGTGAGGCTGGCGTTGATTGACGGAGAATGGCTCGCTTTCCCGCGCCTGTCTGAAAGGAAGAGGGCCGTATTCGAGCTGACGCTTGCCGGAAGGATGACGGAAAAGGGCCAGGTAGCCGTAACCACCATAGAGGCGTGCGCAGGAAAAGACGCATGGAACCTGATACATAACGAAAATCAGCCCAAGCCTGACGAGGATCTCGTGGCGGAAGGCGTGGAACTGGCCAAGCACTTCATACAGATGCTTTGCGAAGCCCAGCTCGAACTCAAGCGCAAGACCGGAAAGGCACGCAGGGAAGTAGTGCTCTTCCCGGAGTATGAAGAGCCGCTTTATAAGCAGGTAAGCAAGATTTGCTCGAGGGATCTCGACGAAGCCCTCCTGATTCCCGGAAAGATGGAAAGGCGCGAAAGGCTAAACGAAATCCTTGAGCACGTCCACGCCGAAATGGCCGAGTCTTTCAAGGATATGGATCCTGAAGAAAAAGAGAGACAGATAGACGCCTCCATTAAGGACATCCAGAAAAGCATCCTCAGGGAGCACATTTTAAAGAATGAAGAGAGGGTGGACGGAAGAGGCCTGGACGATTTGCGTTCCATCACGGCCGAAATCGACATCATCCCCAGAACTCACGGATCTTCCCTTTTCCAGAGGGGAGAAACCCAGGTACTCGGGGTCACCACTTTAGGCACCCTCCGCATGGCCCAGCAGCTGGATTCCATTTCAGGCCCGGAATCGCGCCGCTACATCCACCAGTACAATATGCCCCCCTTCTCTACCGGAGAGACCGGACACTTGGGATCCCCCAAGCGCAGGGAGATAGGCCACGGCGCCCTTGTAAGAAAGGCCCTAACTCCGGTCCTTCCCGAAGAAGACGAATTCCCCTATGCGATAAGGCAGGTATCTGAAGCGATAGGATCAAACGGATCTACTTCCATGGGATCCGTATGCGCTTCAACGCTTTCCTTGTTGGATGCGGGAGTCCCCCTCAAGGCTTCAGTGGCGGGGGTCGCCATGGGGCTCGTTTGCGGAAAAGTCGGGAATAAGACCGTTTACAAAGTCCTCACCGACATTTTGGGCATTGAAGACGCTTTCGGAGACATGGACTTCAAAGTAGCGGGAACTTCCGAGTTCCTCACCGCCCTCCAGCTCGACACCAAGCTGGACGCCATTCCGGCAGACGTGCTTTCCTCAGCCCTTTACAAGGCCAAGAAGGCCAGGCTGGAGATACTGTCTGTTATGGACGAATGCATAGAAGAGCCCGCGGAGCTTAGCGATCTTGTGCCCGTAGTCCTTACCCTCCACGTTTCAGAAGATAAAATCGGGGAAGTCATAGGGGCCAGAGGCAAAAATATAAATCAGTTGCAGTCGGACTATAACTGCGAGATAACGGTGGAAAAAGACGGCACGGTTTATATAACCTCCCAGGACGCATCCGACGCCAAAAAAGCCTGCGAGGCCATAGAGGGCCTTGTCAGCTCCAAGCTTCCGGAAGTCGGAGAAATTATGGAAGGGGAAGTGACGAGGATTACAAGCTTCGGAATATTTGTAAGCTTGGCTCCGGGCCTTGACGGCCTTCTTCACATTTCCCAATTAGGCCGTATTTCAGATTCCAAAGAGGGAATGGAAAGCATGTTCCATGAGGGGCAGAGGATTAAGGTAGTGGTAAAGAGCATAGACTCCCACGGAAGGGTCACCCTCGCGCTTCCCGACTCTTCTCCCGTAGCCTCCCAAAGGTTTAGGCGCCAAGGAGGAAAGTTCCAGGACTCTTACGAGTATCAGGAGCCGCCCAGAGGCTTCCGCAGGCAGCCCAGGTTCTCCGGAAGCGCGGAAGAGTTTTTGCCCAACTACAGGGACTCGCGCAGTCGCTTCTATGACAGAAGCGAGCAAAGGGGGAACGGCTACAGGTATTCTGCGGACTTCAACAGGGATTCCCAGGATCGCCGCTCCTCCTTCCCGCGCAGGGACAGGTCCCAAGGCCGCTATAGCGGAGGATCCTCTTCCCGCTTTGCGGATTTTTCAGAGGACAACAACCTCTATTCCCAGTACAGGCAGGACAGGGATGAGAGGATGACGCGCCCCCGCAGGCACATTTCCCACGACCGTTACGATGACGAAAATTAGTCGTCACAGGCTTTAAGAGGCGCGCAGAAGATGCGCGCCCTTTTTTGTCCTTTGAACTTCGTAGTATTGAGTAAAATTAGTTTAGTCAGACTTCATCGCAGAAATCGGACTTTATTTATCTATCTTGTTAAATTTTCCAACTTAACAACGTTCTTGGAAGGAAATCAATATGGACAGTGGAGATGGTGGTGTAAGTAGTAACACTCCCACTGTGGCACAAACGGAAACTTATTCGGTCCCCGATCACGGATCGAGTTATCCGGTTCTGCATTTGAATCCAAAAACGAAAAAGGCTTACGTTTCCATGCTCTCTTTGGCAATGATGAATGTCGCCATTATCGCAGGCATCGGAAACTCCGTTCAGATGGCCTTCTATGGATTCTCTTCCGTCACATTCTTCGTAATCGGAGCCATAGTGTTCTTCATACCTACGGCTCTTGTCGCCGCAGAGCTCGCCACCGGGTGGGCCGAAAACGGCGGAATTTTCCGATGGGTGAGCGAAGGGGTCGGAAGAGGATGGGGATTTATGTGCGTCTTCATCCTTTGGATTCAGCAAGCCTTGGTGTTGGCGCAGTGCCCAG
Organism: Aeriscardovia sp.; assembly: GCA_017632855.1. Classification (GTDB taxonomy): domain Bacteria; phylum Actinomycetota; class Actinomycetes; order Actinomycetales; family Bifidobacteriaceae; genus RGIG1476. Next base: position 2,482 of record JAGBQM010000003.1, on the reverse strand, counting down.
CTTCCTATACTTCCACCATCCTGTTCTTCAGCCCGAACTTCAATAAAGCCATCGCCTTTGCAGAAAACCCCACCCAGTACTTGGGGGAGGGAGGCTTTATAGGCATAATGATCGCATGGCTGGTATTCCTTTGGGCCTTGGCATGGATGGCCAGCCGCGGCGTCAAAGCCTTCGATAAAATCGCCTCATGGGGCGTGACCTTGGGGACTATTCTCCCCCTCCTGTTCATGGTCATCTTCATATTCGTCTGGCTTGGCGAAGGTCATAGGGCTGCCTGCTCCTTCTCCGGTTCCGCATTGCTTCCCCAGTGGCAGGGAATGTCGACTATAGCCCTGGCCGCCAGCGTGTTCTTCAGCTATGCGGGTATCGATATGAACGCGGCATATGTAAAGCAGCTTAAGAATCCTGAAAAGCAATACCCCAGGGCGCTTCTTCTCACCATCTTCATCTGCCTGTGCATATTCCTCTTCAGTACGCTCGTAGTGGCAGCTATGGTTCCCGAAAGCCAAATTAACGTCATTTACACCCTGAACGCCGTCTTCAAGGATCTGGGGGCCACAATAGGCTTCCCGATGCTGTACCTGGTAGTCGTCTATCTCGGTCTTTTCAACATGATAGCCGGAAACATCACGGCTTTCGCCGCCCCTTCCCTCATGCTAGGCCAGTCGGGCAGGGCGGGAATGCTTCCCAAGTGGCTTCAGCGCACCAACAAGCACGGAATGCCTTCCGGACTTATGTTCGTGCAGTGCGTGATTTTGACGATATTGTCGTTCGTCATAGAGCTGATACCAAATGTAGAGGGCTTCGTCATACTTCTTACGCAGGCTATGACGGTCCTCTACCTTGTCTACTACATATTGATGTTTATAACCTTCGTGCGCCTCAGGTACACCCAGCCCAACAGGCCCAGGGCCTTCAAGTGCCCCGGAGGAAAGACCGGAGCGTGGATAGTGGCGATCATCGGCATCGCGGCTTCCTGCCTTGGAATCTTGATGTCTGTATGGCCTCCCGCCCAGGTTGCCCAGGAAGTCGGATCTCCCGAAGTTTATGTGTGGACGATAATCGTCATCTGCTGCATAATTCTTGCGATTCCCTTCCTTATCTACTGGGCTGCCCGCAAGCATAACTGGGTAGACCCCGAGAACAAATTTGCCCCCCTCACTTGGCAGATTGAAGGCTTCAAAAAGCCCACCAAGTCTCTGTCCAACATTCCTACAGCGATCCTCTCTTACGATCAAAACCCGATGGGAATGCCTATCAAGCATCCCTTCAGCCCCGACGATCGCATGGATAATCTGCCTACTCAGCTGGTAGACGACGTTAAGGCCGTAGGCAGCGCCGCCTGACCTGATTCAATAAACCCCGACACCCCCTTATGGGGGCGTTGTTGTATTTAAGTTGGTAACGTTTTCCATTTTTTCATTTAAATATTTGACTCAGGCTATCTATTCTTGAATAGTAAGCAAGTGCACCAAAGACACTTTTTTCATTGAAGCGTTCCTCGTTTCAAGAAGGTGAACTTATGACAGATACAGACAGTTCCTCGAGCGTAACAACTCAGGGGACAAACGGAAGCGTGGGAGTGCCTGACGCCGCCAGCTATCCTAAAATTACAAAGGCTGCCAAGCGCCAGTACATGTCAATGTTTGCATTGGCCATGATGAACGTGGCAACTATTGCAGGCTTGGCAAATGACCCTCAGCAAGCTTTCTACGGTCTTTCCTCAATTACATTCTTTGCAATAGGAGCAGTAGTATTCTTCATCCCGACGGCTTTGGTAACGGCAGAGCTGGCTACCGGCTGGCCTCGAAGAGGAGGCATTTTCAGGTGGGTAGGAGAAGGAATCGGCAAAGGCTGGGCTTTCTGCTGCCTATTCATTCTTTGGATGGAGTGCTCCATTAACTTCGGCGTAGCCCCGGCTTCGGGCGCCGCGACCATCCTTTTCTACGGGCCTTATTTCAATAAGGCAGTCGCTTTTGCAGAGAATCCGCAATTTGAGATTTGGATTGTAATAGGCTGGCTCTGCTTCTACTGGTTCCTGGCGTTCCTGGCCACCAAAGGCCTTAAGATCTTCGCCTCCGTCGCAAAGTACGGCGTGATGATAGGAAGCCTTGTACCTCTGGGCTTGATGATTGTCCTGCTCATAGTCTGGTTCTGCGAAGGACACCACTCCGCCATGAGCTGGAACGGGGCGAATCTGATTCCCAAGTGGCAAGGCCTTTCAACGCTTTCGTTGGCTGCCGGCGTGCTTTTCAGCTATGCGGGCGTAGATATGAACGCCGCCCATATCAAGGAGCTGAAGAAGCCTGAGAAAGAATTCCCCCAGGCAATCATCATCGCCATGATTTTGGCCTTCCTCATCTTCGTCGTAGGAACTCTCATTATCGCCACCGTCATACCTTACGGACAGCTCAACGTGCTTTACACGCTATTTGCCACTTTCAGGGTCCTGGGCGCGACCTTCGGGTTCCCATGGCTCTAC
>JAGBQM010000015.1 GCA_017632855.1 Aeriscardovia sp. | reverse complement strand
TTCTCCATGCCGGAGGGCTGATGCACGATCAACGCTTTTGAGTTCTCAACCTGCTAACTGTGCGGAGGCGTCCTCCGCAAGTGACTTATAAGATGATAGTAAGAGGGGAGGAAGGGCGACAAGGGTCGGCGTGTCGGGAAATAAGGCCCTTTACGGTTTTTTAGAGCCTTTGCTTAACCTTTATACGTGTTTAAAAAAACGGATAAAAGGGATCAGAAAAATGAAGCGGCCGCTTTCAAACTTTCCGATTCGGCAAATGCGGGAAGCGCGCTCTTTAATCCCGATTCCATCAAGGGGCAACTCGAAAAAATTAATTCCCTTATAGACAAAAAAAGGGAAGCTCTGAAAATGAAGGAGAAAGAAGTGGCATCTGAAGACAAGACTCCTGTTTCGTCGAAATTTTTAATATCGTTTTTCGCTTTTTTGGGAGGGGAAATATTTAAATTCCTTTGGAAAAAGTTCAATCGCAAAAAAGCGGTACCCACCGTTGCATCAAAAGACGCCTCTTTCGGGCATATCGTCCTTTACGCCCTGTTTTCCTCGTTTGTCTCCACCCTTTTCTCGTTTCTTGGCTACAAAATTTTCAGCAAAAGCAAAAAAGGGAAATAAAAAATCCCCGGCATCAAACCGGGGACTTTTTATCTGAATTCGATTAAAGAGTATTCAGATCCACGGAAATCCCGGGGCTCATAGTGGTAGAGAACGCCATGTGGGTTATGTACTTGCCCTTCACGGTAGAGGGGCGCAAGTGGTTTATTTCAGTGGCTACGGCTTTGTAGTTGTCCAGAAGGTCGTCGGCAGAGAAGCTCTTCTTGCCTATAAGGCAGCACAGGTTTCCATCCTTATCCACTCGGAAGGCAATCTTACCGCCCTTTATTTCTTTCACGGCCTTTGCAGTGTCGGTGGTTACGGTTCCGGTTCTGGGATTCGGCATGAGGCCTCTGGGGCCCAGAATCCTGCCCAATCTTCCGACCTTGCCCATAAGTTCGGGGGTGGCGATGGCTACATCGAAGTCAATGTTACCTTTTGAGACGGATTCGACCAGATCGTCGTCACCGACGATATCGGCTCCGGCCTGCCTGGCGGCCTCCGCCTGAGGGCCCTTGGCAAATACCGCTACCCTTACGGTCTTTCCTGTTCCGTGTGGAAGGGTGACGGTGCCTCTTATGAGCTGATCGGCTTTCCTCGGGTCTACCGAAAGCTTCCAGTCGGCTTCCACGGATTCGTCAAACTTCCTGTCCGGAAGGCTCTTTAATACTTCCAAAGCGGTTTTCGGGGAATACGCGACAGATCTGTCGATCCTATCTTCCGCCTGGCGATATGTTTTGGAACGCTTCATTTGTGTTTTCTCTCTTTAGGCCGATTACTCTGTTACGTTTATTCCCATGGATCTTGCGGTACCCGCTATTATTTTGGCTCCCGATTCCACATCCTTTGCGGAAAGATCGGCGAGCTTGTCGGCGGCTATCTTCTTGCACTGATCCCATGTCACAGATCCCACCTTGTTGGTGAGGGGATTGTTGGAACCCTTCTTGATTCCGGCCGCCTGCTTCAAAAGATCGGAAGCCGGAGGGGTTTTAAGCACAAATGTGAAGCTGTGATCCTCGTAGACGGTGATTTCTACAGGTATGACCTGGCCCATTTTATCTTTGGTAGCTTCGTTGTAAGCCTGGGTGAACTGCATTATGTTCACCCCATGCGAACCCAGAGCCGGGCCTATAGGAGGAGCCGGGTTGGCTTTGCCCGCAGGTATTTGTAGCTTTATGAGAGCAGCGACTTTTTTCTTGCCTGCCATTTTTCTCACTTTCTTTTTCGGTTTAACGATGCCAAAGCATCTCCCGCCAGGGTCACGCCTCTTCTATTTTTTGGACCTTATCAAACTCCAAGCTTATCGGCATATCCCTGCCAAAGGCGGAAATTATAACTTCTAGCCTCTGCATCTCAGGAGAGACTTCAGATATAACTCCGTGGAATCCTGCAAACGGATCGGTAATTATATTAACATTCTCCCCGACCTTATACTTGACTTCCATAACTTTGTCCGGCGAATTAAGCTTCGCGGCTTTTATGGCTTCGTGCCTGAGGTAGGGAGTCATCATATCCATGACTTCCCTCTTGGTCAAAGCCACGGGCTGCTGATTCACTCCCGCAAAACTCGTCACTCCCTCGGTTTCCTGAACGAATTTGAAAATGCGTTTGTTCTCATCGGGTTTTATGCATATAAGGACGTATCCGGGGATTCTTACCCTTCCCTCGATATTCTTTTTTCCCTTTTCGGTATGCTGTTCCACGTCTTCAAGAGGAACTTCTACATGCATCACGTAGTCGGAAGGGCTGAAATTGTCCTCGTGATAATTTCTCGTCCTTCCTTCTATATTGTGCTTTACGCGCTTTTCGTAACCGGAATAGGTATTGAGAGCGTACCACTTGCACCCTTGCTCGGCGTCGTCGTCAAAAGTCTTTTCAAATCTCCCTACGGCCTCGTCAGCAATCCTTTTGGCCATCTCCTGTATGCTTTCGGCGCCACTGCTGAAAGAAGCGCCGTCATTTCTCGCTTGCGCAGCTTCATCCTCTTTTGACTCTTCGTCCATGATTTTCCCTTCCGTATTTTTGATTCAGGCTATCCAAATATTAGGAAAACTAACTTGCCCAGGCCGAAATCCAGGGCCGTTATAGCCACCATAAGCAAAACTACGAAAATTAGAACGGCTATAAACCAATAAAAAAGGCTCTTTCGGGTGGGGGTAAGAACTTTTCTGAGTTCGGCTATTATCTGCTTAATGAACAATCCTATGGCTGCAAAAATATTGATCTTGGATTTTTTCGCCTCTTTTGCCTTGTCAGCCATATCAGATTAATTCCTTACTTGATTTCAACTAAGTAGGGAAGGCGGGACTCGAACCCACAACCTACGGTTTTGGAGACCGTTGCGCTACCAGTTGTGCCACTTCCCTGTATGTCACTGACACGTCAAAGATCTTACTTTAAATCTTCGGCTTAGTCTAGCTTTTGCGCTCACGGCGGCGCTGGCTGTTAGTCCTCCTCGTTCTCGAGAGGCTGTCCAGCCTTTCGTCTCTGCCGCGGACGGAAGAAGGGGCGGAACCCATATGTTTCTTTCCTGCAATCAGGGAAGGGTTCCAGTTGAATATCACGGCTTCTTCGGGATTGCCGAGGCGCACTTCTTCTCCGGGCTTTATCCCGGCTTTTACTAAAAGATCTTCCACTCCCAGAGCCGAAAGCCTGTCGGAGAGGTACCCTACGGCTTCATCATTGGAAAAATCGGTTTGCTCGATGAAAGTGCGTATAATGCTTCCGTCCGCTTCGTACCAGATTTTCCCATGGGAATCGGACTCAATCTTTACCGAAAAATCTTTGGAATCTTTTCTGCCCTTCAGGGGGTTTAAGACGGGAGTTTCCGCAGGAGCTTGTTCTTGCGCCCTGGACTTTTCCACAAGGTCCAGCAGATCGAACTTAAGCTCCCGGATTCCCTCGTGAGTGGACGCCGATACTCCTACGGCCGTTTCGCCTTTAAACTCGCTTTTGAATTTTTCCAGCTCTTCTTTGCCGTACAGATCGGCTTTGCTTAAAATTACGATTCTCGGCCGATTGGAAAACGGCTCGGCGGTTTCGGGGAGGCGGTCGGAATAGCTTTCAAGCTCCTTTACGAGGATTTCATAAGTGGAAAGTGGGTCCTTATAGGTGGGATCTATGACGAAGGCCAGGACCGGAATCCTTTCAATATGCCTCAGAAATTCAAGGCCGAGCCCTTTTCCGGCTGCGGCTCCCTCTATCAGGCCAGGTACGTCCTCCAGAGTGAAAGAGGCCTCTCCGGCCTTTACCGCCCCTAAATTGGGGGAAAGGGTAGTGAAGGCCCAATCTCCCACCTGGGGCTTTGCGTTGGAAAGCGCGGCTAAAAGGCTGGATTTTCCCGCATTTGGAAGGCCGATGAGGGCGCAGGAGGCGCTGAGCTTCAACTCCAGGGTTATTTCCCTCTCTTCGCCTGAGGTTCCCTTAAGGGCGAATCCGGGAGCTTTTCTGGAAGGGGAAGAGAGCGCGAAATTCCCCTTTCCGCCTCTTCCCCCTTTCGCTACAACGACCTCCTGTCCTGCAGAAGACAGATCCCAAAGCGCTTCCCCGGTCAAAGAGTCTTCTATTACGGTGCCCACGGGAACGCTTAATACGAAATCCTGTCCGTCGGCGCCGTTATGCATGGAGCCCTTGCCGCACTCTCCCGGTTTGGCCTTAAGCCACGAACCGGGCTTTATGGAGGAAAGATCCGCCAGGTTTTCAACGCACCTTATTATGACAGAGCCGCCGTCCCCTCCATTGCCTCCGGAGGCTCCCGCAAAAGGCTTCCCCTTCATGCGGCGGACGGCGGTCTCGCCATTTCCACCGTCTCCTGCGCTGCAGCGCAGCGAGACTTTGTCTACAAGTCCGGTCAAAGCCCTTTATGCCAGCTCTTGTTGGGTAACGTCTATTACTCTCCTCTGTCTGCGGGTGCCAAACCTTACGACTCCGGCTTGCAGGGCGTAAAGGGTGTCATCCTTTCCGCGGCCCACGTTGAGGCCCGGATAGAATTTGGTCCCCCTCTGGCGTATAAGAATTTCGCCCGCCTGCACGCTCTGTCCTCCAAACCTTTTCACGCCAAGGTATTGGGCCAGCGAATCGCGGCCGTTGCGGGAACTGGAGGCTCCTTTTTTGTGTGCCATTAAATCCTCCTATTATTCGATGCCGGTGATCTTTACGACGGAAAGCTTCTGGCGGTGGCCCTGCCTGCGCGCGCCTCCGGTCTTGTTGTGAAACTTTTGGATCACTATCTTTTTGCCCAGTTTGTCATCCTGGAGCACTTCGCCCTTTACGGAGCCGGAGGTGGAGACGGACTTGGAATCGTCGACCTTCAGGACTACGGGGAATTTCACTTCCCCGCCCTGCTTTTCGCCAAGCCTGTTGACGGTTATCACACTCCCGACGCTCACCTTTTCCTGGTGTCCGCCGGCCTTGACTATTGCGTACATAAAAAAACCTTACTGTGTTCTTCTCGCGAGAGAACCTGAATTAAACGTACTCAATGTATTTTACACTTGAGGGGACGGCCGATCTTTCGGGCCGGTCGCTTTGGCAGGTTCATGAGAAATTATAAGTCCCCTGCCATGACAGTTTTCGCACTCCCGGGAAAAGGATTCCACCAGGCCCTGTCCCAGTTTTTTGCGGGTTATTTCCACCAGGCCCAGGCTCGTCATCCCTTCTATCGCATGCTTGCTGCGGTCTCCCTCCATGGCTTTTTGAAGGGCGGAAAGCACCAACTGCCTGTCGGACTCAAGATGCATATTGATGAAATCCACTATCACCATGCCCCCTATGTCCCTGAGCCGAAGCTGCCTTCCTATTTCCTTTGCGGCCTCGATATTGCATTTCGTGGCCGTGTTTTCCATTTCCCCGCTGCGCGATGAGAACTTTGCGCTGTTTACGTCTATCGCGGTCAAAGCTTCGGTTTTATCTATGACCAGAGTCCCCCCGTTTGGCAATTCCACAGTTCTTTCAAGTCCCTGATCGAGCTGTTCGTCTATGCCGTAATGATCAAAAATATCTTCTTCCTCGAGGGAGGGATCCCATCTTTTCACCCTGTCGAGCAGTTCCGGATTCATCTCTCCAACGTACGCCTTTACCTTTTCAAATTCCCGTCCCTGCACCTGGAGGGCGGAAAAGGAATCATTGAAAACGTCTCTGGTAAGTTTTAAGGCCAAATCCGAGTCGCTTTTTAAAAGCGCAGGGTAGCGACCGGAAGAAGCGAGTCTGGAATAGCGCATCTCGATATCGCGCCAACACTTCTCCAGAGCCTCGTAATCGTTTTCCAGCGCTTCTTTGGAGCAGCCTGCCGCAGCGGTGCGCGCTATGGCGCCTTCGCCCTTTGGAAGGATTTCATTTAACGCCTTGCGCAACCGGGCCCTTTCCCGGCCTTCCAATTTGGAGGACGCTCCCACAGTGGAGGATGAGGGCATCAGCACCATAAACCTTCCCGACAGGGAAATTTTCGAAGAGAGCGAGGCTCCCTTATGGCCTCTGGGGTCTTTTGTAACCTGCACTAAAACGGGATCCCCGTAGCGAAGCCTCGGCGCTCCCTTTTTGTTCTGGGGAGGGAGCCTTAAAATTCCGGCCTTTTCTTCCCCCAAATTTATAAAGGCCGATTCTATGCCCGGAAGAATGCCGCTCACTTTTCCGGCATAAATATTCCCTACGGAAGTGTCGGTGATGCCGGAAGAGTAATGCTCTACAAGGATTCCATTTTCCAACACGGAAGCCTGTACCCGACCTCCATGCGACCTTATGAGCAGTTTTTTGTCTTTTTTAGGGGCGCAGGGGACCGGAAAAGGGAAAGAAGCGCCCAAAACAGGCGAATCTGCCGCTTCAACGTCGGGTCCGTCTTGAGCGAAAGATGAAGAATCTCGGGATACCACAAGCACGCGGATCTCTCCGACTTTGCTTAAAAGCCCTCTTCTTTTTTGAAGTTTAGAAGTTATTTTATTTTCCTTTGCGCTGCCAGAAAGCTGCTGCATTCTATCCTTCCGCCACGTTCCCTTCGAGTCGAGGGGCGGCTACATCGCTTTCGGAGCGCTTACCCCCAAAAGACCCAAGCCGTTTTCTATTACCTGTTTTACGGCCTCCGTGAGCTTAAGCCTTGCGCCGGCCCTTTCAGGGCTGGGGGCCTTGTCGATTTCCAGCTCTTTGCCGCCCTCTTCCTTCTCTTCTTCGCTGAGGTGGGAGGGTATTACCCTTTCAACGCCGTACCATGCGTGGAAGCACCCCGCAAGGTCTTCCAGATAATGGGCTATGCGGTGGGGCTCCCTCAAATCTCCTGCGGCCTGCACTACCGAAGGATAGATAGCCAGCATGGATATGAGCCTCTCATCCAGGGAGGTGTCCAAAAGGGAGAGATCGGCCTTCGATCCCTCAACGCCCATATCCTTTGCCATCCCTTCGATGCTGCAGCACCTGGCATGGGCGTACTGGACATAGTAAATGGGGTTGTCGTTGCTGTGCGAAGAAAGGAGGGCCAGGTCTATATCTATGCTCTGATTATAGCTGCTCCTCTCCAAGGCGTAGCGGGCCGCGTCTACGCCTACGGCATCCACCAGGTCTTCCAAAGTGACTACGGTTCCCGCCCTCTTGCTCATTCTGACGGGTTTTCCGTCAGACGACACCGTAACCATTTGCCCCAAAAGCACTTGGAGAGCCTTGTAGGGCTCGTCGCCATAGGCTGCGCACACAGACATCAGCCTGCCCACGTAACCCGAGTGGTCGGCTCCGAGCATATAAATCGCCACGTCGGCCGGATCTTTTTCCCTGTGGCGCTTGTCGAAGTAATAAGCGAGGTCGGGGGCGAAATAAGTCAGATTGCCATCGGACTTCACTATCACCCTGTCCTTGTCATCGCCGTACTTGGTAGAGGCGAACCAAGTGGCCCCGTCCTTCTCGTAGATGTCGCCCTTTTCGCGCAAAACGTCGATGGCCCTTTGGGTAGATCCGCTGTCGTGCAGGCTCTGTTCGTGGAACCACACGTCAAAGTCGGAACCGAAATCGTGGAGGGAGTTCTTTATTTCGTCAAACATCATAGGGACGGCTCTTTTTCTAAACTCCTCCAGCTGTCCGCCTTCGCCCTCAATTTTAGGGAGGGAAAGAATGTCTACGCCTTCCCCTTTCGCCTGATTTATGACTTTAGTGGCGATTTCCCCTATATAAGCCCCTTTGTACCCGTCTTCCGGAGTGGGTTCCCCGTTAGCCCAAGCCATAAGGGAGTTGGCAAATCTGTCTATCTGCTTGCCGTGGTCGTTGAAATAGTATTCCCTTACCACTTTTGCGCCGTTGGCCGTCAAAATCCTTGAAAGCGAATCTCCTATGGCGGCCCAGCGGGCTCCTCCTATGTGTATCGGTCCCGTCGGGTTTGCCGATACGTACTCAAGGTTGATGGTAACGCCTTTCAGATGGTCATTTCTGCCGTATCTCCCTTTTTCGTCCAGAATTTCTTCCACCACTTGGTTTGCGCTTTCAGGGGTCAGGGTAATGTTGATAAATCCCTTCCCGGCTACAACGGCATTTTCGACGCCTTTGACGCCTTCGAGCTCTTCGGCGATCTTGCCCGCGACCTCGCCTGCAGGCAACCCGGCCCTGGAGGCCAGCTGCATGGCGATCGGAGTTGCCCACGTCCCGAAAGCGGAGTTTTTGGGCCTCTTGACCGCGATCTTGTCGGATGAAGGAACTCGGTCCGCCTCCAGGTTTCCAAGCTCTCCTTTAGAGGCCAGCTTGACGCATATGTCGTGTATTTTCTCCCCTAGCAATTCAGGGCTCATTTTCTTTCCCGTCCTAATAAACCTTTGCGGCCTTGTCCGCAGCCTGTATTATTTACCAATTATAAAGTTGCGGGGAAAACTGTTTGCGATTTTGCAACCGCTTTTGGCGCGGCAATGGGGAACTGCAGGAAAACTAAATATCTGTTTTACACTCCCATAATTATACTTGAATTAAATTTGCTTAAATTTAATTGCCTACTGTATCATGTAATCGGTTTCTAATCGCCAATTTGAAAGGACGCACATGGAAAGCCCTCAAGAGAGAGAGAGAGAGTCAATTCCTCCATTTGGAAAATAGCTGACGATCTGCGGGGGACGGTAGACGGATGGGACTTCAAGCAATATGTCCTGGGAGCGCTTTTTTACCGGTTCCTCTCCGAAAGCCTTGAAGACCGAATAAATTCAAACGAGCGTGCGGCAGGCAATGAAGGCTTCCGCTACAGGGAGCTGGAAGACAACCGGATAAGCGCGGAAATAAGGGAAGGACTTATAGAGGAAAACGGTTTTTGCATCCTTCCCAGCCAGCTTTTCTGCAATGTGGCAGAAGATGCGAAGAAAAATTGCCGGGACCTCAACATCAAACTCGAACGGGTTTTCAGACAAATCATTG
>JAGBQM010000014.1 GCA_017632855.1 Aeriscardovia sp. | reverse complement strand
TTCAAAGAGTATACAGACTACGATAAATTCAATCGGATTAACACAGACACAAACTTGGCGTCCCCTAGGGAATTTGAATCCCTGTTGTCGCCGTGAGAGGGCGATGTCCTAGACCACTAGACGATAGGGGCCAACCTCTTGCTTCTCAGCGAGATTACTTGCACATTTCTGTGCTCGCCTTAAATTGTAATACATCAAATTTTGGAGCGCAAGGAAGAAATTCTTTCAATTACGACGGGTTTTCCGATTATCTCCAAAGATTCAAACAGGGGGGCGGAAACTTTCTTGCCGCTGATGGCGAGGCGCACCGGGTTGAAGGCCTTCTTCGCCGAGAGAGACATGTCGTTTATAAGGCAGTCGGTGAGTAGTGTGTGAAGGGTATCGGCCTTCCAGTCCTCTTCCTGCACCTTTTCCAGTTCCTTAAGGGTCCTATCCAGAACTTCTTTGTCGCCTTCCGTAAGGGGTTCAAGGGCCCCTTCTTCAAACTGCAGTTCTCCGGCCTTGTCGATAAGGGGAAGCATCATAGGCACCGCCTCTGAAAGAAGGCGCACTCTGGGTTGTACCAGGGGGGCGATCCTAAGGAGGAGCGCCTTTTCATCGGCTGTAAGGCCCTCCCAGTTTTCGGAAGATACCAACCCTTCTTTGAAGAGGTAAGGCACGCAGCGGCTTACAAAGTCTTCAGTTTCCAGCATGCGGATATGGGAGGCATTGATGGAAATGGCCTTCTTGAGATCGAACCTGGCGGGATTGGCCTTGACGTCTCTTACGTCAAACTTTTCTACAAGCTCTTCCATGGAGAAGACGTCCTGATCCGAAGAGTAGGACCATCCAAGGAGGGAGAGGTAGTTCAGAAGCCCTTCCCTTGTAAAGCCCATGTCTCTGAGAAGGAAGAGGTTGCTTTGCGGATCCCTCTTGGAGAGCTTCTTGTTTCCTTCTCCCATCACATAGGGAAGATGGCCGAAGAGGGGGGTTTGCTTTGCGATGCCCAATTTCTTCAGGTATTCGTAAAGGACGATCTGGCGCGGAGTGGAGGGGAGGAGGTCTTCTCCCCTGAGCACTACGTTTACGTCAAGTATCGCATCGTCTACAGGGTTGGTGAGGGTATAAAGCGGGTCGCCGTTGGGCCTTACTATTACAAAGTCCGGGAAAGAACCAGACTTATAGGTTATGGGGCCCCTTACTAGGTCGTCCCAGCTTATATCCTCATCCGGAACGCGGATTCTGAGGGCAGGCTTTCTGCCTTCCTTTCTGAAGGCCTCTTTTTGTTCTTCAGTCAGGTTTCTGTCGTAGCCGTCATAGCCGAAGGTCTCAGGCCTCCCCGCAGCCTTGTTCCTCTCGGCTATCTCTTCTGCCGTGGAGAAGGATTCGTAGGCAAAGCCCGCCTCAAACAGCTCCTCTGCCACACCCTGGTAAACTTCCTTCCTCCTCGACTGGAAGTAAAGGTCGTCATTTCCTTTTCCGATGCCTTCGTCCCAGTCTATGCCCATCCAGTTGAGGGCCTCGATTATCATGTCGAGGCTTTCCTGGGTGTCTCTCCTGTCGTCGGTGTCTTCCATCCTGAAGATCAAGGTGCCGCCTGTGTGGCGCGCTTCGGCCCAGTTATAAAGGGCGGTGTGAATCATTCCCACATGCGGAATGCCTGTAGGTGAAGGGCAAAATCTCAGCCTGGGATGCTCCGGGATTACCGGCTTCTCTTTATCATTCTTTGCACTCATATCTCAATTTTAGGATCGGCACCATTTAATTAACAGGAGCGAGTTTAGTATAAAGGAGTAAATAAGAAGCCGAAAAAGCTTGGAGGCAAGGTGAGAAAAAAGATTATAAAAGTCGCGTCCGCGCTCGTAGCGGCCCTGGCCCTCACTCTGGGGCTCGCGGCCTGCGGGCAATCTCAGACTACGGCCGCGCAAAATACGGATCCCACGATTAACGTAATGCTGGATTGGACCCCCAATACCAACCACGTAGGCCTCTATGCGGCAAAGGCTTTGGGCTATTACAAGGATGAAGGGATTAACGTAAATATCCTGCCCGTTTCTTCCGCGGGAGCGGAACAGGCGGTAGAGACTGGGGTGGCCAATATCGGCTTTTCAACCCTTAGCAATGTAGCCGCCTTTGACGCCAAGGGAGCGCACCTGCAGCTGATACTCGATCTTACGCAAAAGGATGTGGCAATCTGGTGCGCTCTTGCTTCAAATAAATCCATAAAGACTCCAAAAGACTTTAGCGGAAAGACTTTCGTCACTTTCGGATCTGCGGAGCAAAAAGCAGTGCTGAGGGAAATGATAAAGAACGCCGGGGGCACCGGGCAGTTTTCCACTATCACCGTAGGCACTTCCACCTTCCAGACTTTGGAAAGCGGAAAGGGGACTTTCGGCGGTTTCTACGCTACATGGGAAGGGGTGGAAAGCCAGCTTAGCGGCCCCAAGCTCACCTGCTTTAAGTCAATAAATTGGGGGGTTCCCGGAAACCCCACCCAGCTGGGATACGCGGTAAACACTTCCTGGGAACAATCGCATGAAAAAGAAGTGCAGGAGTTCGTAAATGCCACTGCCAGAGGGTACGCTTACGCCCTAGCCAACCCCATAGAGGCGGCTCATCTTCTGGTAGAGGGGGCCAAGCCCACCCAGGTTCCCATAAAGCTGGCAGAAGCTTCAATGGAAGACATAATAAACAACAACTACTGGGGAAATTCCAAACAGATAGCCGCCGCGTGGGAAAAGACGAAGTCGGCAACCACCCTTTCAGCTTCACAGCTGGGAGGGTTTGGAAATATAAACTTTTCCGAATCTCAAAGCTATTTGGATTTCCTGTGGAAAAACGGGGTTTACGATACCCAGTCCAATCCTTCCCCCGCCCGGCCCAATGCCCAGGTTTTGGGCACAAACCAGTATGTAGACGCTAAGTAGACGCTAAATAGATGAAAAAAAGAGGGTACAGAATCTGGATAGGGATCCTAACTTTTGCGATCCTCCTGTCCATATGGCAGATTTGCGTATGCGCGGGAAAAATAAGCCCCAGAGTCCTAAGCTCCCCATGGCAGATTGCCGTGTGCCTTGTAGAGTACTGGCCTTCTGTGCTCTCTTCCGCCACTTTGATCACCGGCCTTGAGGGATTTTTAGGGTTTTTATCCTCCATTCCCTTGGGGCTGGCTCTTGGGATAGGCCTTTACTCTTCAAAGACCGTGCAGGCCTCTCTCTACCCTCTGATAGTGGTGGCCCAGATGCTTCCCCTTATTACAATCGCCCCCCTGTTTATAATCTGGTTCGGCTTTTCACCGGTGGGAAAAGGGGTGATGGTCGCCATCTTTTCCATTTTCCCCATAGCCGTGCAAACCTTTAGGGGCCTTGGGAAAGTTCCCGAGGAATATGTGGACGTAGCCAAATCCTGCGGGGCAGGAAGATTTTGGATACTCCTTCACGTAAAGCTTCGCCTCGCCTCCCCCCAGATATTTGGAGGCATGAAGATTGCCACGGCCTACGTCTTTGCCACTGCGGCAACTGCGGAATACCTTGGAGCGAGAAACGGCCTGGGAATAGTGCTTCAATCCGCCTTTGAATCCTTCCAAACCTCTTTAATTTTTTCGGCTACTATCGTAATAATCGCAATGACCGCCCTGCTTTGGGCCTTAGTGTCGATAAGCGAGCGCGTCGTTTCCAGGCCCAGGAGGAGCTTTCTCAATTTCAGAAGGGGATAATAGGGGATGATCGAAACAGATGAAGTATCTCCCGAAATTAAGGAAAAAAAGAGAATTTGGCGCCTTCGGCTGAGCCAGCCCCTCTACGGGGCGAGCCCTTTGGATGCCTTTGCGAGGTTCTTTTTCAAATACGGCCAGTTTTCGGGGAGGGCTTCCAGAAGCGAATACTGGTACGCCAGCATGTGGCTGTCGGCATACCTTGTAGTTTGCGGGTGTTGCTACGCCCTGTTTGTCGAAGATCCCTCCGTAGTGGGACTTATTTTACTGATCCTCATGTGCATCGGGATAATGCTGATGGTGGTCCCTTTTCTTTCCCTTACTTCCAGGCGCTATCACGACGCCGGTTTTTGCGCGCTTTGGATGCTTATAGGGACCCTCATTTCCCTTGCAGGCATCTTGGTGGCAGGATCCGCCCTGGCGGACGCCACGATCTTAATCCTTGCGTTGGATCACATAAGCAAAGCGGCCGCCCCGGTTTTGCAAGAAGGGGGATCGGCGCTTCAAAACCCCTCCGTGCAGAGCGCGGCTTTTATTTCCGCCCACTCGCTGTCATCTGCAAAGGAAATGCTTTCCACATCCCTCAGGGAAGAAGAGCGCATTTTGTTTTTGGGCTTTTTGATTATGCTCCCCGGCCAGATTGTCGACATAATTTTCTGCCTTCTTCCCAGTAGGCAGAAGGGAGTCAGGTTTGACGTGCCCCGCCTGCCTTTTGAATGGACGATAACGAGGGAAAGCTACTTAAACTCGCTCAAAAGAAAAGAAGGGAATGTCAGCGGATCTTTACGGCAGGATTGAAGTAAGAAGCGCTAAGCAGCTTTCCCGTGGCGGCGTCTATGCAAAATTTGCTCACGGAAGCCAAGTCAACTTTGCGCATTAAGGGATTGACGGGGGTGCTGCTTTTGATTAAAAAGTGCCTGAGGACCCAGATGGGAGACTGGTGGGAGACTACAAGGACGGTGTCGTCTTTTGCGGAATTGATCTTGGACCGGAGGAATGAAACCATACGGTTTTCAATCTTAAGGTAGTCTTCCCCCCAACCCGGGGTTTTAAGATCCAAAAACTTCTTCCAATTTGAGACTTTAAAAAAAGAGGCTGATCCGTACCCCATCCTGCAGCCTTTAAAGCTGTTTTCAGCCTCTATAAGGCGGGGGTCCGTTCTGACCCTGAGCTTTGGAAGTATCGCAAGGCTGCGCCTCTCATTTAAAATCTCCGCTATAAGCTCTGCCGTCTGCACCGTCCTCTCCAAGGGGGACGCGTAAATGGCGCTGGCCGTTATAGCGTCGTCTATCGAAGAAAGGAAGCGGGCGGTTTCCCTCACCTGCCTCATCCCCGTAAGGGAGAGGGGGAAGCCCTTCAGCCTCTCGTAGATAACCTTTTGGGTATTGGCCACTTGCCCATGCCTGATGAAATAAAAAATTGTTCTGGTCATAGCCACCCCTTTGGAGTGTGCTTTTTAGCCCAAGTGCCCAGCTTGTGGGCTAGAACGGTTTTCTCCTCATTTCCATCTTTAGGCTCGTCCAAAAGCACCTTTCTTACGGTAAAGCTCCACGCGGCCACTATTACGGAAGCCACTAAAAGCCCCACATTGGCAAACAGTGTGTACCTTGTGTGGTTTGTCTCCGAAAGGCGCGAAGAAATTATTACATTGGTAAAGATCCAGACGATGAGGTCATTTAGACCCAGGCCAATAAAGGAATTCAGAAAGAAAACCATCATTTCAGTCCAACGCGGCATATCGCGCCTGTGGACGAAAACGTGGCTCATACTAGCCGAGTAGTTGTAAGCCAGGGCTACTAAAAATCCAATCGATACGCCGAGGATCGATCCAAAATGCGCCATAAGGAGCACATTCATTACAGACCAATTTATGCAGAATGCGATTCCGCCCACGGCCCCGAACTTAACGAACTGACCTAACAGCCTTTTCATTGCATCTATATCCCCCGGGCGGGGGAAAATTACTCCTCGGTTACGGCCACCGTAAACTCGGAAGTAATCTGCGGATAGAGGCGGGCCTCCACTTTGTAACGGCCGGTCTGCTTTATCGCTTCAAAGTGAAGGGTCTTGGGATCTACCGTTATCTCCTTCTCGCTGAGCTTTTCCGCTATGGCTTCAGGGCTGATGCCTCCGAACAGCTTTCCGCTTTCGGAAACCTTTGCGGGGATAATGACGGTAACGCCGTCAAGCATATCCTTGAGGGCTGCGGCCTTCTGCCTGCTCTCCAGTTTTTCAGCATCCCTCTTGGCGAAGGCGGCTTCTTCCTTCTGGGCGGCCTTGGCAGTCCAAAGCTGGGCCATGCCCTGCCTGACCAAAAAGTTTCTGGCATACCCTGCCGCTACCTCTACGCTCTGTCCGGCAGATCCTAAAGAGGGAACGTCTTTAGTCAATATAACTTTGATTTGTTTGCTCATTTTTACCTCAGCGTGTAGAAGTGGAGTAGGGCAGGAGGGCCATTTCCCTGGCGTTCTTTATGGCGTTTGCGATTTTGTGCTGCTGCTGGACGGTAACGCCGGTAATCCTCCTGGAGCGTATCTTGCCCCTGTCGGAAATAAACTTCCTGAGAAGGGCCACGTCCTTATAGTCGACTTTTCCTACTTTTATCGCGGTAAAGCCGGCCGGCTTTTTGTACACTTTAGATGAAAATTGCATTCTTTTAGACATCTTTTACTTTCTCCTAAAATCCCGGATCTTCGTCTATGCCCAAGGGGCTGTCGGGAACGCCCCCTCCGTAGGAATAATCCCCTGCGCCTGCCCAAGGGTCTTGTGGGGCGGGGGCGGACGGAGCCTGGCGCTGGGGGGCCTTGGAATAGCCCTGAGCCGCGTACTCGTCTTTGGTGACTTGGCAGGAAGCGTACATCAGAGACGGGCCCACGTCGTTTACCCTCAGTTCCATAATCGTGCGCTTGTCGCCCTGTTGGGTCTGGTAGGAACGCGCGATAAGGGCTCCCTGCACGATAACCCTCATCCCCTTGGCAAGGGAGTTTATTACGTGATCGGCGAGGTTTCCCCATGCCGTGCAGTTCATAAACAGGGTTTCGTCTTCCTGCCTCTGGCCCGTAGCGCGGTCTATGCGGTAAGGGGTGGAGGCTACGCGGAAGGAAGCCAGTTTGCTTCCGCTGGGGAAAGTCCTAAGCTCAGGGTCTGCGACCATGTACCCTATCAGGGTTATGGAAGTTTCGTTGGGCATCTTAGTGCCTGTCTTCGCGCAGGACCTTGGTGCGCACCACGTTCTCGTTAAGCTTCATCTGCCTGTCGAGCTCGGCGCAGGTTTCGGGGGTGCAGGAGAAGTGGGCTACAAGGTAAAAGCCGTCATCAAGGCCGTTTATCTGGTAGGCCAAGCGACGCTTGCCCCAGTAATCTATATCTTTTACTTCTCCGCCGTCTTTGGTGACGACGGCCATGAACTGATCCATCAGCTTCTTAACGCTGGCCTCTTCCATGGAAGGATTGATAATGGCCATCATTTCGTAAGGATGAGACACTTAACCTCCTCTGGTCTTTATCGATCACGATTTGCGTGACAGGAGTTTTACTCGTTAATTCAGTTTACTTGCTAGTCTTTACAATCTTTTAGCCCCAGGGAAGCCAGTTCTTTGATGCGGCTGTCGGAAAAATGGTTTATCAGGCAGTTGGCTATGACCCGATAGCCTTCGTAGCTGGGATGGAAGCAGTCTGAGCACCAGAACCATTTGGTATCTCCATGAGGGGTCCCCACCGTTTGGTTCACGTAAAACGCCCCATTCGCTTCGCACACTTCCTGGGCTACCTTCGCCTGGTAGAGGGTGGCCTTTTTAAGCTGATTTTGAAGGGAGCGGCCGAAGGCGGGGACCATGTAGACCTCTGCAGATGAAAAGACTATGACCTTGTCTGCAAGGCCCTTGGCCATTTCAATAGATTCCTTCAGCTCCTTTTTCCACTTCTCGTCTGCGGGCCTGAAAGCCATAAGGTCATTGCTTCCGGCGCAGAGTATCAAAACGTCCCAGTGGCTTCCTTCCAGAGTGGGCAGAAGGCGGTAGCGCACGCGGGTGAGGGTGGCCCCGAATTTTCCCACCAGGTTCCATTCGACGTTCCTGTTCATCCTTTTTGCCAAAAGCCTCAAAAACTGCGGAACGAGGCCGTACTTGGTGTTGGAGCATCCGCACCCAGCACCATGGAGTCGCCTACGGCTACAGTGGTCAGGGGCCTTTGTTCGCCTCCCGGCACTTCTATAAGCCCGCTGGTTTCCCCCGGGGGCTCTTTTGCAAAGTCCATATTTTTCAATTTCAAAGCGTCTATCGACGCCGCCACTTTTCGCAAGGTGTTCATATTTCCTTCTTTCCACCTTTGCCTATTCTTCCGCTACAAGGTCTAAATAATCTTCTTGCCACCTATCTTCAACACCATCGGGGAGCAATAAAATCCTATCCGGTTTCAAAGCTTCAAGCGCACCCCTGTCGTGGGTGACCAGGATGCACGCTCCCTTGTACCCGTCTATGGCCTCCAAAATTTTGTCGCGGCTTGCGGGATCCAGATTATTTGTAGGCTCGTCGAGCAGCAAGAGATTGGCCCTCGAATGGGCCAGAGAGGCCAAAGAGAGGCGCGTTTTTTCCCCTCCCGACAGCACTCCGGCCTTTTTATACACTTCGTCGTTTGAAAAAAGGAAGCTCCCCAGCGCGGTCCTGGCATTTTCCTCGCTCATGCCTTTGCAGGCTTCCATCATGTTTTCCAAAACCGTCAGGTCTGCGTCAAGGTTTTCATGTTCCTGAGAAAAATAGCCTATTTTGCACTTTTCCCCGAGCTCTATTTGACCGGAGTCGGGAGAAAGGAAGCCTGAGAGCAGGCGCAGAAACGTGGTCTTCCCCGCCCCGTTAGCCCCAAGGATGGCGATCCTAGAATCCCTTTCGACCGTGAGGTTAAGCTTCTCAAATAAAGGCAGGCCGTTGTATCCGTAGGACAGGTCTCTGCATTCGGCAAGCACCCTCTCCCCTTTTTCGGGCTCCGGAAGGCGGATATTGGCGATTTTTTCCTTCTTCCTTTCAAACTTTCCCGCCTCAAGGAGTTTTTCCGCCCTCCTTTCCATGTTCTTTGCGGCCACGGCTTTCGTCGCCTTGGCTCCCAAAGAAGCGCTTTCTTTTAGAAGCCTCTCAGCTTTCTTCCTTGCGATCTGCGCCTCCTTCGCTTTCCTCTCCTCTTCTCTCTCCCTCTCTTTCAAAAACGCGCTGTAGCCCAGGGAGTACTTGTCAAAGACGCCGTCGTGAAGGTACCAGATGGAGGCGGCGCACTCGTCTAAAAGTTTTTTCGAGTGGGAAATCAGAAGCAGGCTCCCCTCAAATTCCTTAAGCTTTTCCGTAAGCCATTCCACGGCTCCGGCGTCCAGGTGGTTGGTGGGCTCGTCGAGTATGAGGGTGTCGGCCCCGGCGAAAATAATCCTAGCCAGCTCCACCCTCCTTTTTTGCCCTCCGGAAAGCGCGCAGAGCGGGGCGTCCATGTACTTTTCTATTTCAAGGCGCGAGGCCATCTTGGTCGCCGTAGCCTTGGCGCTCCACCCTCCCAGGCTTTCAAACCTTTCCTGCAGGCGGTTCAGCTTTTCTATGTCTTTTTCGAGGTTTTTACCCTCTTCCACGGCCCTCTGCGCCTGCTCCATTTTTTTAATAAGCGAGGAAAGGCCCTTTACGGACAAAATCCTTTCCATCACGGTCTGCCGCTGATTTTCCACGCGGGTTTCCTGGGGAAGGTAGCCTAAAGTCTCCCTTATCTGCACTTTCCCGCCCTCAGGAGGAAGATCTCCCACAAGCGTCCTTACGAAGCTAGTTTTTCCGGCCCCGTTTTTGCCCACCAGGCCTATCTTTTCCCCTGCTCCTATGGAAAAGGAGACGGGGTAAAGAATCTGGCGGGCGCCCCAGCTTATGGATAAGTCATCGGCTGTGATCGACATGGAATTTTTCCTTAAATACAAAAGTTATCTAATTTAGACTTTAGAGTACCGACAATAAAACCTGCAAAAAAACAGAAGGCGAAATGTTGCAAGAAGAGGGCGTCTTTGTAGAAGATCTTTCAAATTTGGAAGCGAATAAGAAAATCGTCATAAAAGGGGCGGCGGAGCACAACCTCAAGGAAGTGGACCTATCCATCCCAAAGAACAAGCTTGTGGTTTTTACGGGCCTTTCGGGCTCGGGGAAATCCTCCCTGGCCTTTGACACCTTGTGCGCCGAGGGGCAAAGGCGCTATATGCAATCCCTCTCTTCCTATGCCAGGCAGTTTTTGGGCCAAATCCCCAAACCCAAAGTGGATTCCATAGAGGGGCTCAGCCCTACCATTTCGATTGATCAAAAGACCACCAATCACAACCCGCGCTCCACTGTAGGGACCGTAACTGAAATATACGACTACATGCGCGTGCTTTTCTCCAGAATTTCCACCCCTCACTGCCCCATATGCTTTGAGGAAGTGGGAAGGCAAAGCGCGGAGCAGATAGTGGACGCCATTTTGGATCGAGGCGGGGAAGTCGAGATCCTTTCCCCTTTGGCCCGGGAAAAGAAAGGGACTTTCGAAAGCCTTTTTGAAGATTTGAACTCCAAGGGCTTTGTAAGGGCCGCAGTAGACGGAAAGTACTGCAGGACCGATGAAGCCCCCGCTTTAAAAAAGCAGGAAAAGCACACCGTTTACGCTTTGATCGACAGAATCTCTTTAAGCCCCCACGAACGCAGCCGCCTGACGGATTCGGCGGAAACCGCCCTGGAGCTTTCGGGCGGAAACGTCGTGGCGAGGTTCATTCAGGAGGATGGCAGGGAAGACGAATTTTTCAGCGAAAAAGTGTCTTGCCCGAACGGTCACAGCTTCGATCTGGATATGGAGCCCCGCAGCTTTTCTTTCAATTCCCCCCTCGGGGCCTGCCCTTCCTGCGGGGGGCTTGGATCAAAAGAGGAGATGGATCTTAAAAGCGTCATAAAAGATCCCTCCCTTTCTTTGCAGGAGGGGGTAATAGACCCTTGGAACCACCAGATAACGGACCACTCCTCCCAGCTTTACGAGCTTAGCCTGCAAATGGGCTTCAGCATGGCCACACCTTGGAAGGATCTGCCTGAAAACGTGAAGGAAGCGATCCTGTACAAAGGGTGGAACTTCAGCGAAGACAAGCCCGTAAAGAACAGGTGGGGGCAGAAGCGAAGCAGGATTTACGGCTTCGAACCCGTTTCCCACTGGCTGAACCGGAAAATTTCCCAGAGCGATTCAGAGCTAATCAGAAGCTGGTACTCAAAGTGGATGCACTCCACCCTGTGCTCGGAATGCCATGGAAAGAGGCTGAGGAAGGAAATACTTGCGGCCTGGATCGACGGAAAGTCGATAGTGGACGTTTGCCAAATGCCCATCAAGGAGGAGGCGGAGTGGATTTCAAACCTTTCCCTTACCCCAAAGCAGGAGCTTATCGCCAAAGACGCCGTAAAAGCCATAGGCCAGAGGCTGGATTTCCTTTTGGACATCGGCCTAGACTACCTCACCCTTATGCGCTCTGCCTCCACCCTTTCGGGAGGAGAAGCCCAGAGGATAAGGCTGGCCAATCAGATAGGCTCCAAGCTTACCGGGGTTATGTACGTTTTAGACGAGCCCTCCATAGGGCTTCACCAGAGGGATAACGACAAAATGCTTTCCACCCTGCGAAGCCTGCAGGCCTTGGACAACACCGTGATAGTGGTAGAGCACGACGAAGACACCATACGCAGCTCCGACTGGCTGGTGGACGTGGGTCCTTTGGCGGGAAAAGAAGGGGGAAGGATAATCTACTCCGGAGAGCCCGGAGGAATAGGGAGGGCGCCCCTCTCCATAACGGGCCAGTTTATGACCGGAAAAAGGAAGATAGAGGTGCCCTCTTCCAGGAGGAAGCCCGGAGGGTGGCTAAAACTGAAAGACGTGAACAAAAACAACTTGAAGCACCTTGACGCCTCCATCCCCCTTCAGGTCTTTTCCACTATTACGGGGGTATCGGGATCGGGGAAGTCCACCCTTATGGACGACATCCTTTACCCCCGGCTTTCCCGCGATCTAAACGGGTCATCGTGCGAAATAGACGAGGCCGAGGGAAAGATGGAAGGGGAAGGCAATCTTGACAAGGTCATATATATCGACCAGTCGCCCATAGGCCGCACTCCGCGAAGCAACCCTGCCACCTACACCGGGGTGTGGAACGCCATAAGGGATCTTTTCTCAAGGACTCCGGAGGCCCAGATACGCGGATACAAGCCGGGGCGCTTTTCCTTTAACGAAAAAGGCGGAAGGTGCGAGACCTGCCACGGCGACGGGGTGATAAACATAGAGATGAACTTCCTGCCCGCCGTACAGATAAAATGCGATGCGTGCGGGGGAAGAAGGTATAACAGAGAAACTCTCCAGGTGGAGTACGACGGGAAAAACATCTCCCAGGTCCTAGACATGACAGTAAGCGAAGCCTGCGAGTTTTTCAAAAACATACCTTCCGTCCTGCGCTACCTGAAGGCGTTGGAAGACGTGGGGCTGGGCTACATTTGCCTGGGACAAAACGCCACCACCCTTTCGGGAGGAGAGGCCCAGAGGGTGAAGCTGGCTTCAGAGCTTCAAAAAAAGCAGACGGGAAAGACCATCTACCTTTTAGACGAGCCCACTACGGGCCTGCACGCCGAAGACGTGTCGAAGCTTTTGGAAATCTTTAAAAGGCTGGTAGACAAGAAAAACACTCTGGTAGTAATCGAGCACAACCTGGACGTGATAAAAAGCTGCGACTACGTGATAGATCTGGGCCCTGAAGGAGGGGACAAAGGAGGGAAGGTGGTGGCTTCGGGAACCCCCGAACAGGTGTCCAAGACCGGCACATGGACCGGGCGCTACCTTGCAAAGGCCCTATGCTAGATCCCCTCAAGGCCCCCAAAAGAAGCGATATCCCCGAAACTTTCGGAGTCTACAAGTGGAAGGACGGGGAAGGGAAGGTAATTTACGTGGGGAAGGCGAAGAACCTGAGAAACCGCCTTTCCTACTACTTTCAGCCCCTTTCCTCCCTTCCTCCCCGCACGCGCAACATGGTTTCATCGGCTCAGAGCCTGGAGTGGACCGTAGTAGACAACGAGCTTGAGGCCCTGTCTTTGGAGTGCTCATGGATTAAGGAATTCAACCCCAGGTTCAACGTGGTTTTCAAAGACGACAAAAGCTACCCCTACCTCGCCCTCTCCTACAAGCAGGAATTTCCCAGGCTTTTCGTGACGAGGAGCGCCAAAAGAAAAGGGATTTTGCTTTTCGGCCCCTTCGCCAACCTAAAGCTTTTCAGGCTTTTGGGCCCCCTGACTCATCTCTATCCCCTGCGCACATGCAGCGACGAAGTGTTTAAAAGGCACCTGGCCCACAAAAGGGCATGCCTCCTTTACGAATTGGGAAGATGCTCGGGGCCCTGTATAGGGGAAATCGGCCCGGAGGGTTACGCAAAAATCGTGAAGGCCTTTTCTTCCGTCCTTTCTTCCCCCTCGCGGGCCGCGGAAGAGAAAGGGAAACTGAAGTCTGAAATCGAAAAACAGGTTGAAGACTTTAATTTCGAAAAAGCGGGCAGGGCGAGAGACGAACTTTTGGCCCTGCAGCAGGTGACGGAAAAAAACTCGGTAATCGGCATGAAGGAGGACGAGGATGTTTTCGGGGTTGCGCAAGGAGAGGAGATGGCCTATTTTTACCAGTTTTCCGTGCGATCCGGGCGCATCAGGGCGGAGAGGAGCTGGGTGGCGGACTTCGTAGCCGACGAATCGAAAGAAGAGCTTCTTGGCCGCCTCCTTTTTTCCTTTTACCGGTCGGAAGGGGGGGAAGGGTTCAAGAAGGAAAGGAGCTCGGATCCGGATGAGGGATTCAGGCGGACTTTCCCTTCTTTTCCAAAATCCGTCCTCGTTCCGTTCCTTCCCGAAGGCGCAAAAGACGTGGAGGAAATGCTGTGCGATCTTTCCGGAAGGAAGGTGGAGCTGAAGGTCCCCCAGAGGGGGGAAAAGAAGAGGCTTTTGGAAGAGGCCCAGAAAAACGCCCAGGAAGGGGAGAAGAGGATGGAGAAAAGCTCCCTTAAAAAGGCGGAGGCCAGAAGAAAGAGCCTCGAAGAAGCCGAAAAGATCCTTTCGCTCCCTTCCCTTCCCCTCTTCATCGAGGGTTTCGACATCTCAAATTCGGCCAAGGGGGAAGAACAGGTGGGCTCGTGCGTCTCCTTTGCAAAGGGGCTTAAAAACAGCGAAGGGTACAGGAAATTCAAGCTTTCTTCCCCTAAAGACGATTTGCAGGCTTTGAAAGAAGTGGTGCGAAGGAGGTTTGAAATGGATCTGTCGCTGCCGGATCTTTTGGTGATAGACGGAGGCCCGGAGCAGCTTAAAGCGGCGAGGGAAGGGATAGAGGAAGCGGAAAAAGAAGGCTACGGGGGAAAGAAAGTCGGGATAGTGGCGCTGTCTAAAAAGCTGGAAGAAGTTTGGAGGGAGGAAAGCGCGTACCCTCTGGTCCTTTCCAGGACCGATCCCCTCCTCCTTCTTCTGGAAGAAGTGAGGGACGAATCCCACCGGTTTGCCATATCCTTCCACCGGCAAGTCAGGCGCAAAAGCCTTCTTCAAAAATGAGGACTGTAAAATAGAGGCTGGGTTTAATAGTCAAAATTCAAAAAGCAGTTAAAGTTTTGCGCTTTTCGGCGCGTTTAGATTCTTTCAAAAAAGCAGCGAAAGAGGCGAAGAGTGAGGGCGGAAGTTTATAGCGAACTTGCAAAAGCGAATATAAGCCCTTCCATGCGTGAAATTCAGATAGCCACCATGCTCAGGCTTTCTATGGCCATAAAAGTCGCAGAGGGCACGCTTCTTCTGGAGTGCCCTTTGAGATCTCAAAATTTAGCCGAATGGCTGCAAAACGCCATAAGGGAAACTTACAAGATAGATTCGCGGATAAAAAGGGTTTCTCAGGGATCCGGCTTTATGTACTGCATTCGCCTGGAGGGGAAGGAGGCGAAGAAGCTTCTGGTCCTAAGCAGGCTTTTGGACAGAAAAACCAAAAGGATCGTGGAGGGGTTTCCGGCCTTCGTAAACATTGCCCTCCTCCCGGCGGCCACGGCCATGTGGAGGGGGGCCCTCATGGCCCAGGGCGAGCTCAGTTCGGACAAAAAGGAAGGGGCCAAGGTGTATTGCTCCGTGCCCCGGCTTGCAGAAGAGCTGAAGCAAAGCGCCTCCATTTTGGGCCTAAAGACCCAGATCAACACCAAGGGGAGAAGGAAGAGCATAGAGGTGGAGGCGGAGCAGACGGTAAGGCTCTTAAATCTCCTGGGAGCCAGGGATTGGGCCATAAAAGTCTGCAACACTTACGCTCAAAAAGACGAAGACACGAGGCACGTAATCTCCCAGCTTTACGCTACCAACAAAAAAAGGAGTTTTGACGCCAGCCAGAACGCCTGCCAAAGAATCGGCAGGGCCCTTACAATCTTGAAAGGAAAGAACGTAAACCCCAACCTCATCGAAGCGGGGCAGCTCAGGCTCAAATACCCCAACGCCACTTTGAGCGAACTGGGGAGGCTGGCGGATCCTCCCATCAGCAAAGACGCTTTGGCGGGCAGGATGAGGCGGCTTTACAAGCTCGCCATGGACATCCAGGAAGGGCGCGTACAGGGGATGCAAAACAAATTCAACGCCTTTTGAATTAAACTCTTTATAAACGAGCTTTACCCATCGAAGGGGAAGGAAATATGGAAAGCATAGAAAAATTAGGGGATCTGACGGGAAAGACCGTGCTCGTCAGGTGCGATCTCAACGTGCCCTTGAATGAAAAAGGGGAAATTACCGACGACAGGAGGATAAGGGAGGCCGTACCCACCTTAAAGGACCTGCTTTCTCGCGGGGCCAAGGTGATTGTAACCGCGCACCTGGGCCGTCCGGGAGGCAAGGAAGATCCCGCCTATTCCCTGGCCCCCGTAGCCCAAAGGCTTTCGGAACTTTTGGGGGACCCCGTCATTTTGGCCAAAGACGCCGCGGGAGAGGATTCAAAGAAGCTGGCCAAGGAGCTTAAGCCCGGAGAGGTCCTTCTTCTTGAAAACATAAGGTTCAGGCCGGAAGAGACCAGCAAGGACGAAGAAGAAAGGATGAAGCTGGCAGAGGATCTGGCCTCCATGGCCGATCTTTTCGTCTTTGACGGATTCGGCGTTGCCCACCGCAAGCACGCTTCCAGCTACGACGTCTCCAAGCTTTTGCCGAGCTACATGGGCTTTTTGGTGGCCAAAGAGGAAAAGGCCCTGAGCAGGGCCCTTGAAGACCCCGCAAGGCCCTACACCGTGGTCATGGGCGGAGCCAAGGTTTCAGACAAGCTGAAAGTGATAGTCCACCTCCTGGACGTGGCGGACAGAATCCTTGTGGCAGGCGGAATGGCCTACACCTTCATCAAGGCCAACGGCGGACAGATAGGCCAGTCT
Organism: Aeriscardovia sp.; assembly: GCA_017632855.1. GTDB lineage: Bacteria > Actinomycetota > Actinomycetes > Actinomycetales > Bifidobacteriaceae > RGIG1476. The sequence goes on along the minus strand of JAGBQM010000014.1, from coordinate 82,396 downwards.
TTGGTGGAGCCGGACATGCTGGACGAAGCCAGGGAGTGCATGAGGATAGCCAAGGAAAAGGGAGTGGAATTCGTCCTTCCCAAAGACCTCGTAGTGGCCGACGCCTTCTCCGCCGACGCCTCAACGGAAATAGTTGACGCCTACGAAGTTCCCGAAAACATGATGGGAATGGACGTGGGCCCCAAGACCTGCGAGGAATTTGCCGCAAAGATTGCCGATTCCAAGACCGTCTTTTGGAACGGGCCTTTGGGAGTGTTCGAATTCCCCAAGTTCGCCGAGGGCACGCGCTTTATAGCCCAGGCTATGAAAAAGGCCACCCAAAACGGGGCCTTCACGATAATCGGGGGAGGAGACAGCGCGGCTGCCGTAGACGCCTTCGGATTTAAGGACGGAGACTTCTCCCACATCTCCACTGGAGGGGGCGCTTCCCTGGAGTTTCTAAAGGGAGAAGGGCTCCCCGCTCTGGGGGAAAAGTAAGAATGCCCTTTTTCCCCTCCCCCTGCCTTCTGGCCGCCAACTGGAAAATGAATATGGACCATTTGCAGACTTTGGACTTCCTTCGCCGGCTTTCCCTGATTTTGCCTGAAAAAAAGGATTGGCAAAAGGGAGTGGAGATGGCGATTTTCCCGCCCTTTACGAGCCTGCGGACGGCCCAGGTGTTTTCCAATTCCTACCGCCTCCCCGTTGCCCTCGGAGCCCAGGACGTTTCCCCTCACGCTCAGGGGGCTTTTACGGGGGAAATATCGGCCTCCATGCTTGAAAGCCTTGGGTGCCTCTACGTTTTGGTTGGACACTCCGAAAGCCGGAAAAACCACCACGAGACGCGTGAAGAACTGGTGGGGAAAGTTAAAAACTCCATCGCCTCTTCAATGACTCCGATACTGTGCGTAGGGGAAAAGGAGAAGGGGGAAGAAGACTGGGAAGAGATAACTTCCCAGGCCCAAGAGGTCTTTTGCGATCTTTCGCCCTTGGAAAGGGGCAAAGTGATTATTTCCTACGAGCCCGTGTGGGCTATAGGATCTTCCATGACGGCCTCCCCGGAGCGCATTTTCAAGGCGGTTTGCGCCCTAAAGGAGAAAATGCGTGAAAAGTTCGGCCTTTCGCCCCGGATTCTTTACGGCGGCTCTGTAAACGAGGGGAATATAGACTCTCTTAAGGGTCTTGGGCTGGGAGGCTTTCTCGTAGGCCGCGCCAGCCTCAACCCCGAAGAATTTGCGACAATATTTCGGCGCCTGGCTGAAGAGGGGAGCGGACAGTGAAGGCGTTGGTAATTATCTTAGACATCCTGGTCATAATAACCAGCATCCTCCTTACCCTTCTCATCCTCATGCACAAGGGCAAGGGGGGAGGCCTTTCCGATATGTTTGGAGCCTCTGCCAGCGGGCAGAGCGCGAGCACCTCGGGGGTTGCGGAAAAGAATTTGAACCGCATAACGGTGATTGTGGCCCTCATATGGATTGCGACGATAATCGGACTCGGCCTTTTGACGAGGTTCGGATTTACGGCTTGGTGATGAAATGATACGTTACGCTTTGGAACAGGACGCCCAGGAGCTTGTAAAGCTCAGGATTGCAGAGCAAAAGGAACTTCACCCGGATGCCGATGCGAGCGAAGAGAAAGTGAAGGCCATAGAGAAGTGGATTAGCCAGTCCATAGGGAACGTGAACACGCTGATACTGGTAAGCGAAACGGACGGAAAGATCGGCGCCACCTGCACGTTCGTGGTGGAGCACAATATCCCTGGCCTCGTAGATAACGGAAGCTACGCGTATATGTGCAACGTGTACACCGTCCCCAAGCAGAGAAAGCAGGGCATCATGGCCGACATGATTTCCCAGGGGGAAATCGAGCTCAAGGCCAGAAACGTCTGCGCGGTTTACTTCGACAGCGTTTCTGCCTCCATGATTTCCCTTTCCCAAAAGCTGGGCTACGTCCACCGCACCAGCTTCTACTCAAAGGACCTTGTGGGCTGAAGCTTATAATGAAAAAAGTCGGACAGGCTTGCTTGGAGTCAGTCCGACTTTTTTTGCGCCTAAACCCGGCTACATCTTCTTTTCGATTTCGCTTATCAAAGAGTTCCAGGAATCCTTGAACTGATCTATCCCGTCTTTTTGAAGGTCCTCGCTTACCTTTTCTATGTCGATTCCCATGGCCGAAAGATCCTCTATCACCCTGCGGCTTGCCTCATAGTCAAACTCGCAAGGCTCCCCTTTGCCGTGGCTGGCTTCGGCTTCGAGGGTGGAAAGGGGCATGGTATTTACTGTCTTGGGGGCTACCAAGGAGTCGACGTAGAGGCAGTCGGGGTAAGCCGGATTCTTAACCGAAGTGCTGGCCCACAAAAGCCTTTGCGGCCGTACTCCCGCCCTTTCGAGATCGGCCCATCTGGGGTCGGAGCTGAAGATCTTTTCAAAGAGGCCGTAAGCCAGAATGGAGTTGGCTATAGCCGCCTTGCCCTTGAGGGCGATGGCGTCCTGGGTTCCAATCTTGTCAAGCATGGCGTCGACTTTGGTGTCGATTCTGGATACGAAGAGGGAAGCCACGGATCCCAAAGGCCTGAGATCCACGTCGCTTCTCAAAGCGTCCATCGCGCCTTCAAGGAAGGCGTTGGCGGCGGCCTCGTAGTGAGGAAGGGAGAAGAGCAGGGTCATGTTCACGCTGATTCCGTGCCCTATGCAAAACCTTGCAGCCTCAAAGCCTGCGGGGGTGGCCGGGATCTTAACCATGGCGTTCTTTCTCTCTATCTTCTCCCACACCTTCTGCGCCGCGGCTATCATGGCCTCGGAGTCGTCGGAGATGTTCGGATCCACTTCCAAAGAGACTCTGCCGTTTACCCACCCGCTGCTTTCAGCGACGGGCCTGAAGATGTCGCAGGCGGATCGCACGTCTTTTACCATAAGGCCGTAGAGGATGTCGGAGGCGCTCTTGCCGCCTTCCTTTATCTCTTCGTCATAGAGGGAGGATCCGTGGATGGCCTTGTAGAAGATGTTGGGGTTGGTGGTGACTCCGCACACTCCGTCTTCGTCAATCAGGTTCTGAAGTTTTCCGGATCCCATAAGATCCCTTGAAAGGCTGTCCAGCCACACCGACACCCCGTTTGACTCCAGACGGGCCATATTTTCGTTTATCGCCATCTTTTCTCCTTTTATTCTTCTCTCAGGCTTTCCAGGGCTTTTTCTACCACGTTTTCTACCGTCATGCCCAAAGCCTTCATGTTTTCGCTTCCGCTTCCCTGAAGGCCGAACCTGTCGATGCAAACCGTCTTTCCGGAAAGCCCGACGTACTTGTACCAGCTCATGGCGCTTCCGGCTTCCACGGCGACCCTCGCCTCCAGTTCGGAAGGAAGCACGGTCTGCCTGTAAGAAAGGGGCTGGCAGTCAAACCATTCCATACATGGAACAGATACGACCCTTGCCATTATTCCCATTTTTTCCAGTTCCTCTCCTGCCGAAAGTATCAAAGAGACTTCCGAGCCGCTCGCCATGAGGATGAGGTCGTCTTCTTCGCTCCCCTTTAAGACGTATGCCCCCTTGGCCAAACCCTCCCTGGCTTTTTCTTTGGTAAGGGAAAGGGTGGGAACCTTCTGGCGGGTAAGGATTAGGGCGGAAGGCGCCGTCCCCTCTTTTTCAAAGATTTCCCTCCACGCTTCGCAGGTCTCAAAGGCGTCGCAGGGCCTTATCACGTCAAGGTTCGGCATGGCCCGAAGGGAGGAAAGCTGCTCTATGGGCTGATGGGTGGGCCCGTCTTCTCCCAGGGCCACGGAATCGTGGGTGAGGATGAAGATATTTGGGATATTCATAAGGGCCGAAAGCCTTACCGCAGCTCTCTCATAGTCCACAAACTGCAGGAAGGTTCCTCCGAAGGGGCGGGTGGAAGATCCCAAAAGGATGCCGTTGGTAACGGCTCCCATGGCAAATTCCCTCACCCCGAAGTGAATTACCCTTCCCTTGGGCCCGCACTCCGGCCATTGCTTGGTTCCGAACCCTTCGGGGCCGAAGGTGGCGGCGCCTTCGATTACGGTATTGTTCGATCCGCCCAGATCCGCGCTTCCTCCCCACAGTTCCGGCATTACTTTCGCTATGGCGTTGAGGGCCTTTCCGGAAGAAGCCCTTGTGGGCAGGGGGTCCATGGAGAAGCTCTCTTTAAGATCGTCTAGGGACTTGTCGAATTTTTCAGGAAGGATCCCTTTCTTAATCCTCTCGTAAAGGGCAGCCTTTTCGGGCTTTTCGGACTTCCACTCTTCAAAGCCCTCTTCCCACTTCTTTTTGGCTTCCTCCCCCCTCTTTATAGACTGCCTAGCATGGGCCAAAAGATCGGCATCCACCTGGAACGCCTTATTTTCATCCAGGCCCAGCTCTTTTTTAAGATCCCTCACCGCCTCTTCTCCCAAGGGCGAACCGTGGGTCTTTTCGCTTCCCGCCTTGCCGGGGGTGGGCCAGGCTATGACGGTGTTTACCTGTATGAAGTGGGGCCTGTCTTCCACCTTTCTGGCTTTCTTTACGGCTCTAAGCAAGGCCTGGATGTCTTCTTTGTAGCCGGAGGGGGAATTGAAGTCCACGACGTCGGTGTACCATCCGTAGCTCTTATAGCGGGCCAAAACGTCTTCGGTCAAAGTGATGGAGGTGTCGCCTTCGATTTGAATCCTGTTGCAGTCGAAAATCACGAAGAGGTTTCCCAGTTTCTGGGTTCCCGCCAAAGAGGAGGCTTCCGAGCTTACGCCTTCCTCTATGTCTCCTTCCCCGCACAGCGTCCACACTTCATGATTGAACAGATCGCTTTCCAAAAGGGCTGACTGGAATCTTGAAGCCATGGCGAATCCCACAGCCGTAGAAATTCCCTGCCCCAGGGGCCCTGTAGTCATCTCTATTCCCTCCGTCAGGCCGTATTCGGGGTGGCCCGGGGTTTTAGAATGCATGGTCCTGTAGCCCTTGATATCGTCTAGGGTGAGGTAGCCGGCAAGAAAAAGCTGCACGTACTGAGAGAGGGAAGCGTGGCCGGAAGATAGGATGAACCTGTCTCGGCCTTCCCATTTCGGATCCAAGGGATCGTGACGGAGCACGTAGCGGTAAAGTGCGTAGACGATAGGCGTCATCGAGATTGCGCTTCCCGGGTGCCCGCTGCCGGCTTTTTGCACGGCATCTGCAATCAGGCCTTTGGACATGGCTATAGTTTTTTCATCCAAATTGGACTTCTTCAACTCATCCATTTCAATCCTTAGTTGAAAACCAGCGACGGAGAGGAAAAACTCTCAATTTAAAGATTAGGATGCGGCCCATAAATTTAACAGAAAGAATAATTTTTTCAAAAATATAGCACTCTCAGGCTTTGAGTGCTAAAACGATATATTATCGTCTTCCTTTTTAGGCCTAAGGAGGCAGGAGTGCACCAAGAACGCCAGACGTTGGTGCTCAAAATAGTCGTAGAGAAATACATTCGCACCCATGAGCCCGTGGCGTCGGGGAGCGTGGTAAAGGAGTTTCCCACCCCCATAAGCTCTGCCACCATACGCAACGACATGGCGGCCCTCGAAAAGGAGGGCTACCTTATGGAGCCCCACACTTCAGCTGGGAGGGTGCCCACAGACAAGGGCTACAGACAGTTTGTAGACAACCTTTCCGACTGCGATTTCACCGATCCGCGCCTAAAGCCTTTAAAGGATTTGCTTTCCTGCGCCCCGAGCCTGGAAGAGGGGATAGCGGGGGCCGTGAAGTTTCTTTCGGCCCTTACCGGGCAGGTGGCCATAGGCATAGCCCCTCCGCTTTCCTCCCTTTCCCTTCACAGGCTTGAAATAGTGGGGAAGGATTTTTTGACCATAATCCTAATCTCCGACAGCGGACAGGTGGAAAAGTCCGCGATGGAAAACCCGGGGCTCTGCGCAGAAGAAATAGGAAAAGAGGTAGAGAGGATAAACAGGGATCTTTTCGGTGAACCCCTTTCAGATCTCGCAACCAGGATTTCTTCCCTTCCCTTTTCTTGCCCGAAAGAAGAAGCGTTTTTAAAGGAGCTTGCAAAAAACGTGGATATGGGCGAATCGAAGAGGGAAGTCTATATCTACGGAGTGGATTTGGCCTACAGGCAGATGCAAAGGGATCTTTTGACCCCCCTTTTGGATGCCCTGGAAGAGAGAATGGCGCTTCTTAGGCTCATGGCCTCGATTTCCCGCCAAGGAATGGGAGTGGCGATAGGATCTGAAATCCAAAGCTCTTCACTGTCTCACGTCTCCGTCCTTTCAGCCCGCTATGGGGCCGACAGCTGGCAGTCTTTGATAGGATCGATTGGAAGCACTTATATGAATTACCCCCGCGCCATTTCCTCTTTGCGGGGCGTGGCCGAATGCCTGTCAGATTTTGCATCCCAACAATTTCCCCCCACTTCGGCCGACAGGAGTTTTAATGGAGAATGATTATTACAAGATTCTTGGAGTCTCAAGGGACGCTAGCCAAGAGGAAATACAAAAGGCCTACAGGAAGCTTTCGCGCCAGTACCACCCCGACATCGCCGGAAAGGAATTTGAAGACAAGTTCAAGGAAATAAACGAGGCATATTCCGTCCTGTCCGACCCTGCAAAGCGGGAAGAGTATGACGCGGGGGGATCTTCATTTTCCGGTGGCGGCGCAGGGGGATTTTCCCCCATGGATTTTTCCAACCTCGGAGATATTTTCGGACAGTTTTTCGGGGGCGCCAACCCCTTCGGAGCCCCTCAAAGCTCCCCTATCCCTCGTGAAAACCGCGGAAGAGACGATCTGGTATCTTTAGCCATCAGCCTAAGGGATGCGGTCTTCGGAGCCGAAAAAGAAGTCGAAGTCACCACCTTTGCAAAGTGCAAAGCGTGCGACGGGACGGGCTCGAAAAGCAAAAGCGCTCCCGTCCCCTGCCCCTCCTGCCACGGCACGGGCTTAAAGCGGCAGGTGCAAAGAAGCATTCTCGGCCAGATCCTGACCACCGTCCCATGCCCCCAGTGCCAGGGGCACGGCACCGTGGTGGAAGACCCATGCCCCCAGTGCCAGGGCACGGGAAGAATCAGGGTGAAAAGAACCATAAAAGTGAGGATCCCCGCCGGAATAGAAGACGGAACGCGAATAAAGCTCATAGGCCAAGGGGAAGCGGGAGAGAACGGGGGACCCGCAGGAGACCTGTACGTGGAAGTGCATATAGCTCCCAACAGGGAATTTACGCGCAAAGGCCAAGACCTCCACTGCTGGCTTTCCATCCCCATGACATGGGCTGCTTTGGGGGCCACAACTTCCGTTTCGACTTTTGACGGGCAAAAAGATCTGGAGATACCTGCAGGCACCCAGTACGGCCAAACCGTAGTGATGCCCGGACTGGGCCTCCCCAAATCAGAAAAGGAGAGGGGGGACATAGTCGTGCACATCCAGATAGAAATCCCCACGAGCCTGTCGGGAGAGCAAAAAGAGGTTCTGGAGAAGTTCGCCTCCCTTCACGATTCGGGTGCGGGGGCCAATATGCAGGCGGCCCAGGAGATGAAGCCCAAAAAGAATATCTTCGCAAGAATGAAAGACGCCCTTAAAGGGCAGTGATTTAAAGCCTTTTAGGCAACGAAGGAAAAGGCGTAAAAGGCGCCAGCGAGACTGAAAGGGATCTTTCTGAAAGCAGGGAGCAGTAAATTCCGGATTCGTTGGGCGAAATTGCAAATTTTTCCAGGTCAAATTCCCCTTCCCGGCTTAGAACGGAAAACCTTCTTTCTCTTCCCCTAAACCGCTTCAGGGGACAAATCGGGGCGCAGGAAAGCCTAGAATAAAAAGAAGCCAGAGGAAGGGCCGAAGGGGAAAAGAAGACGCGCTCCGGAGCGAAGCAGGCAAGGGTCCTTGCAAATAAAAGGCGAAAAGACGGGGAAACGAAATCGGGGCTCGCCCAAAAAAGGGCTGTAGAAGGAAGAGGGGGCAAATGGGAGATGAGATCGCGATCCGCGGGATAAGTCAAAAGCCTCTCCGCCTCCCCCTTTGCCGCAAATCTGATCTCTTCCGTTTCGCTGTCCTTCCACCTTTTGGTGCCAAGGGCCCTCTGAATTTTTGAAGCCAAAGGGACGGGGATTTTTTCCCCTTGAAAGTAGAAGACGGTTTTTCTTCCAAAGCGCGTATTGTAGGAAGTGGATCCCAAGAAGCCCAAAAGCCTAAGGCTGATTCCGGTCTCCTCTTCCGCTTCGCGCAGGGCGCAGCGCGCCGCGCTCTCCCCGTCCTCGATCTGTCCTTTCGGAAGGCTCCAGTCTTTGTAAAACCCCCTGTGCACTATGGCCACCCGTCCATCCTCTTCCAGAACTACGCCTGAAGCTTTCGTCCTTAGACTTGCCATTGTCCCCTCTTTTTCCAAATTTTGTATACCATTTCTTATATCGAATCTACAGGAAGGCTGAATAGAGCATGTCCCTTTATGGCAAATACCGCCCTGAAACTTTTCCCGAGGTCATAGGCCAAGACCTCATAACCAGCTCCCTTTCAAACGCTATAGACAATTCTAGAATTTCACAGGCCTACCTTTTCTCCGGGCCCCGAGGATGCGGGAAAACCAGCTGCGCCCGCATTCTGGCCAGATGCCTTAATTGCGCCAAGGGCCCCACTTCCCATCCCTGCGGGGAGTGCGAAAGCTGCATAGAACTGGGAAGAAACGGCTCGGGATCCCTTGATGTGATGGAAATTGATGCGGCCAGCCACAACAGCGTGGAAGATGCCAGAAACTTAAGAGAGCAGGTCCAGTTTTCTCCTGTAAGAGACAGGTACAAAATCTTCATCTTGGACGAAGCCCACATGATCAGCACCCAGGGCTTTAACGCCCTCTTGAAGGTGGTGGAAGAGCCCCCGAAAAATACCGTCTTCATCTTCGCCACCACCGCCCCCGAAAAAGTTTTGGCCACCATCCGCTCCAGGACCGTGCACTACTCTTTCAGGCTGGTAGAACCCTCGGTAATGAAAAAGCACCTCCGCTACGTTTGCGAAAAGGAAGGGATTCGGGCCGGAGACGAAGTTTTGGACATGGTCGTCCGCCAAGGGGGAGGAAGCGTAAGAGACTCCCTTTCGGTTCTGGAAGAACTTATAAACGGCCGATCCGAAGAAACCCTGGATCCTGAAAGATGCAGGAAGATTCTCGGGCTCCTTCCCTCGGAACTCGTGGAAGGGTACCTTGAAGCGGTCTTAAAGGGCGAAGCCGCGAAAGCCTACGAGCTTGGGGGGAAAATGGGGGATTTTGAACCCTCGGCCATGATGGAGGCCCTTTTGGAAAGCGTGCGAGGAAGGCTGGTGGAGAACTTCGAGAGGGGAAAGGAGGGCAAAGACTCGGCGCAGCTCCTTTTCATCTCCGAATCCGTAAAGGACTACTCCTCCCTCTTCAAGCTCTCCCTTTCCCAAAGCCTCTCTTTGGATCTTCTCACTTCCAAGCTCCTCTCTTTTCCCTTTTCGGCCCTTCCTCCTTCTTCCCCTTCCCCCGCCTCCCCTTCCGCTTTCCCCGCGCCCGCTTCCTCCCCTGCCTCTCTTCCGCCCAAAAAGGATCCCGTTTCTTCCCAAGGGAAAGAAGAGCTGGAAGAAAAGTGGGAAAAGCTCGTCTCGTCCCTTCCCGAAGAAGTAAAGGGGAACGTGGAAAAAGAAAAAATCCCCGCCGTAGACTTTGAAGAGAGACAGGGCAAAACCCTCATCCTTCTTACCTTCGCCACCCCCTTAGATCAGCACGCATTCGCCCTGCGCCTAAACAGGACCATTCCAAAGATTGTGGGGGAAGCCGTAAAAAAGGAGTTCGGACCCTCCTTTTTCATCCAGCCGGCAAAAAAGGCCGCCAACGGGGAAACTGTCACAAAAGTCAGGGATATGAGCATGGAAGAGCTTTCCAGGCTTTCCGGAGAAATGCTTAAGGAAAAGCCTCTGAGCGTGGAAGAAATCGCGCAAAAGGTGGAAGGAAAGGTAGTGGAGGGATAAATGGAAATCATAGAAGAAGCTATAGAGGCCTTCAGCCAGCTTCCGGGCATAGGCCCCAAAAGCGCAAAAAGGATCGTCTACTCCCTCCTGTCTTCTCCACAGAAGGGGAAAAGGATAGAAGGTGCCATAGAAAGGCTTTCAAACGATCTGACCTTCTGTAAAATTTGCGGAAACGTGTCTGACGGAGAAGTGTGCAGGATTTGCTCGGATCCCTCGAGGGATGAGACGATCTGCGTAGTGGGAAAGCCGCTGGATGTGATGAGCTTTGAAAAGACGGGGGTATACAGGGGAAAGTACCACGTTTTGGGCGGCCTTATAGATCCCTTGAGCGGAATCGGCCCTCAGGATCTCAGGATAGCGGAGCTTAAAAAAAGGGTGGAAGAAGGAAAGGCTCCGGAAGTGATATTGGCACTCGATTCCACCGTAGAAGGGGAAGCCACTTCGACTTTCATTTCTTCCCTTCTTCGCGGATCGGCCAAGATTTCCCGCCTCGCTTCAGGCATTCCCGTGGGTTCCGAACTCGAATACACCGACGAGCTCACCCTTTCCAAGGCTTTGACTGACAGAATGCGGGAAAATTAGTCCGCAAATTGGGAGCGGTAGAGCTTGGCGTATTCGCCGTTTTTCTTCAGCAGCTCTTCGTGATTCCCTTTTTCCACGATGTTTCCGTGGTTTACCACGAGGATGGTGTCTGCGTCCCTTATAGTCGAAAGCCTGTGGGCTATTACGAAGCTCGTCCTGTTTTGGCTGAGGCTGTTCATCGCCTGCTGCACAAGCATTTCGGTGCGGGTGTCCACTGAGCTGGTAGCTTCGTCAAGGATGAGGATGTCGGGCTGGGAAATGTAGGCCCTGCAAATTGTAAGAAGCTGCCTTTCTCCCTGGGAAAGCTGGGAAGCGTCAGAGTCCAGCACGGTATCGTAGCCGTTTTTAAGAGCAGACACGAAGTCGTCTACGTGCGTTTTTTCGCAAGCCTCCTTAAAGTCTTTTTCGCTTATCTCTTTTCCGGGCTTTAAGCCGTAAAGGAGGTTGTCTTTAATGGTGCCCCTGAAAAGCCAAGTGTCTTGAAGCACCATGCCAAAGTGCGATCGCAATTCCTGGCGGCTGACGCGCTTGGTGTTTATCCCCGATACCTTTATCTCGCCCTTCTGAATTTCATAGAAGCGCATGAGAAGGTTCACTATCGTGGTCTTTCCGGCTCCGGTGGGGCCTACTATCGCAATCATCTGGCCAGGGGAAGCTGTAAAGTTCAGATCCTCTATAAGGGGGTCTTCCGGAAGGTAGGAGAAGTAGACGTTTTCAAAAGCCACCTTGCATTCAAACTTCTTTCCATCCTCTCCGAAGTGCTCTGTAGCTTTGTCCTCTTCCTCGTTTTTCGCGTCCAAAAAGTCAAAAAACCTTTTGCATGAAGCCAAAGCGGACTGGACGTTTGTAGACATGGAGGCCAGCTGCACCACGGGCCTCTGGATTTGGCGGGAGTACTGCGCGAAAGCCTGAAGGTCTCCAAGGCTCATATCCCCCTTAATGACGGCGATCCCTCCGATTATCACTATCGCTACAAATATCAGGTTTCCAAGAAAACCGTCTACGGGGTTCACGGCTCCCGAAAGCGCCTGGGCCTTGTAAGTCACCTTGTAGAAATGGTGGTTTCTCTTGTCAAAAGCCTTTTCCACTTCTTTTTGCTGGTTGTAGGCCTTTATCACTTCATTGCCCGAGTAAACCTCTTCCACCTGGGACTGGATGTCTCCGGTAGCCTGCCACTGGGCGACGAAAGAAGGCTTGGACTTGTTTATGAAGATTTTCGTTATCAGGACCACGATGCACAGCGCCCCTATGGTGCACAAAGTAAAGATCCATGAAATCGTAAACATCATGATTACGACTCCGAAAATCATAAACGTGGAAAAGAGGAGCTGGGAAAGGATCTGCTGGAGGGAGGTGGTGATGTTGTCTACGTCGTTTGTCGTTGTAGACATTATCTCCCCCCTGGGCACAGAGTCGAAGTAACGCAGGGGGAGGTGGTTGATCTTTTCCTCTATCTGTTTTCTCATTTCAAAAACGGACTTGGCGATTACCTTCGCCAAAAGCCAGTTTTCAAACACCCTGAGGGCCACTGCCACAAGGTAAATGACTCCCACCCATACCAAAAGGATTGCGAAGTACTTCCAGTCCATCCCTTCTTTGAGGTTTATGCTCATCGCCTGCACCATATCCGCAAGCTTTCCCATGCCGTGCATATCCATCAGGTGGATTATGACGGACTTGGGGGTGCCGGGCTTAAAGCCCGCATCCATGAGCTTTTGGCTCATGAGGCCGGAAAAAAGGACGTTTGTAGCCGTGCCCAAAAGCCTTGGCCCGAGGACCGTTAAAAAGACCCCCACGAGGCCCGAAGCGATGGTCAGTATAAGGGCCAGCTTGTACTTGAAAAGGTAAGAGCAAAGCCTTTTTATAAGGGCCCTTTGCTCTTTTCCCGTAATCAGCTTTCTGTATCCGGCCATCTTACCCCTGAATCGTTCCGCTCTGGGAGGCCACTATCTGTTCATAGGTCTCGCAATTTTCCATGAGGTACTTGTGGTTGCCCTCTCCCACGATTCTTCCCCGCTCCAAAACGATTATCTTTTCGGCCGCCATGATGGAGCTGAACCTCTGGGCTACGAGGAGCATGGAAGAATTTTCAGTCACCGGCTCCAAGGCTTCCCTAAGCTTTTTGTCGGTGGCCATGTCCAGGGCGGAAAAGGCGTCGTCGAAAGCGTAGACGGGAGAGCCCCTTAGGATGGCCCTCGCTATGCAAAGCCTTTGTTTTTGGCCCCCCGAAAAATTAGTGCCCCCTTCCGAAACCTTGTAGTCCAGGCCCTCCCCGAAGCTTTCTACAAAGTCTTTGGCCTGGGCGATTTCAAGGGCCTTCCAGATTTCTTCATCCGTGGCATCCTCTTTTCCGAAGAGCATGTTGCTTCGGATGGTTCCGGTGAAAAGTTTGGCCGTCTGAAAGACCGGGGCGAAGAGGGTTGAAAGGTAGGAAGGGTCAAATTCCTTTAAGCTGTGGCCGTCCAAAAGCACTTCCCCTTCGTCCGGATCGTAGATCCTTTGGGCAAGGGAAAGAATCGTGCTCTTCCCGCTTCCGGTGGCCCCTATAAAGGCGGTAGTCTCTCCCACGTTCGCCTTAAAGCTTATATGCTCCACGGCTTCATGCTTGTCTGAAGAGGGATAGGAAAAAGAAACGTCTTTAAACTCTATTTCGCCCTTTACTTCCTTCGGCCTGTAGGGGTTTTCAGGGCAAGAAATGCTGCTCTTATCGTCTATTACCTCCAGCAGCCTTCCGCTTGACACCGAAGCCCTCGGCAGCCTTACAGACATCATCGCGGCCATCATAAATCCCATAAGCACAATCATGAGGTACTGTATGAAAGCCTGAAGGGCCCCTATAGGCATGTTTCCCGCCTCTATCAGCTTTCCTCCGAACCACATTATCGCAACGTCTGCGATGGAGGTGATGAACCAAAGGATGGGGCCCATGGATCCCATCCAAAAGCCTATGGGGACCAGAAGGTCGTAAGTGTCCCTGTTTACCTTTCCAAACCTTTTTTCCTCCGTCTTTTCCCTGGTAAAGGCTCTAATTACGCGCACGCCCGTGATTTGCTCGCGGATGACGGAGTTTAAAGAATCGAAGATTCTTTGCAGCTTTCTGAAAAGCGGGCCCATCTTCCTGAATATCAGGGTCACTACCACCATGATCACGGGAAGCACCAGGGCAAGAGACCACGTGAGGGGGCCGTTTTGCTCCACAGCCATCACAAGGCCCCCCACGAACATGACGGGGGCCTGCAAAACGAAGAGGAAGGCCTGGAAAGTCGCGCTCTGCACCTGCTGGACGTCGTTGGTGGAGCGGGTGATGAGGGAGTCTACGGAATACTTGTCGGTTTCCTTTTTGCTAAGTCCCTCTACGGAATAAAAGAAGTCCCTCCTTGCCAAAAAACCGATGCGGGTGCTTAAGAAAGACGAAATCATGACGGCGGCCACGTTGCACGCTCCCTGGATGAGGGCGATGATTATCATGATCCAGCCTATGCGGTAGATGGCCTTTTCGTCTCCTACGGCCACGCCCTTATCTATGATTTCAGCTTGCAGATTGGGAAGATAGAGATTTAAACAAGCCTGCGCGATCTGAAAAAGCAGCAAGCCCAGAAGCGCCAACTTATAAGGCCTGAGGTAGCGCCTCAAAAGTTTGACGAGCATTTTTTTTACACAGCCGTTCCGTTCTCATCCAAATACGGATTTACGTCCTTAGGGCTCTGAAGGATGAAAAGCATGAGGACGGTGGCTATGAAAACTGCGCTCACGGAAATCGTGGCCCACATGGCCAAATGGGGAAGCCAGATTATTACGAAAAATACTATTCCCGCCAGAGCCATGATCGCCCAGTTGACGATCTTGGCAATGCCCCAGCCGCTGTGATAGCGCCTTCCCATAGGATCCGGCTTCTCCGACTGTTCCGCAAGATCCGGCCTCCAAGCCGTTTTCGGGCTATCCGGACGTTGTTTGTTTGTTGTAGCCATGTTTGTTTAATTCCGTACCGGCGACTAACGCCAAAATTAAATAAATCCCTGATTTTATCTGACTCATTATATCCCATGGATATGGAGGAACGAGGGATAAGTCCTGCCTCCACAGGCTTTAATCCAGGAAGCGGTCCATAAGGGATCTGGCCAAAAAGTCGTTTAAAAGCCTGCCTTGGCGGGTGGGGAAAAGGATTCCCCCCTTGACGCGTGCCAAGGGGCGCAATGAAGAGAGAAAGGCGGATCCGGCCTCTTTTCCGCTCTCTTTTTCCAGCCTTTTAAGATCCAGCCCGCTTTTCAACCTGAGCCCTAAAAATATTTCTTCTTCCCTCTTCTCCTCTTCCCCCAGGATCTCCCCTTCCCACGGAAGCCTTTCTTCATATACCGCTTTCGCCCATTCTCCGGGCCTTGAAAAATCCCAAAAGCGAAGGTTGGAGAAGTGGGAGTGGGCTCCGGGCCCAAGGCCTATCCAGTCGTCGTTTTTCCAGTATCCGATATTGTGGAGGCACTCTTTGCCCTTCCTGGCCCAATTCGACACCTCGTACCACTTGTAGCCCCGCCTGGAAAGAATGGAATCCGCAAGTTCGTAGTCCTGGGCCTGGGCGCCGTCGCTTTCCTGTACTATCAGCCCCTTTTCAAGCTGGCGGCCCATTTTGGTGCGCGTGTAGATGCTTAAAGCGTAGCAGGAGACGTGATCTAGGCCGAGGTTGGAAGTGAAGCGCACCGTCCTTATCCACTCTTTTCTTTTTTCTGACGGCGCGGCGTAGATGAGATCGGCGCTGCAGGAAAGGCCCGCCTTTCTGGCTTTCCTTATAGACCTCCATGCCGCGGCGGGGGAGTGGGTCCTGTCTAAAATCTTTAAAATCCTTGGCTCCCAGGACTGCACTCCGAAAGACACCCTCGTAAATCCGGCCCTTTTCAGATCGAAAAGCTCTTTTCCTTCCACCGAATCGGGGTTTGCCTCCGTGCTGATTTCCGCACCTTCCTCTATTCCCCACGCCCCCCTTATGGATTCCAGAATGAAGGAAAGCTGGGAAGGGGAGAGAGCGGTGGGGGTGCCTCCTCCGAAAAATACGCTCGAAGCGGGCTTCAGGGGGATCTCGTGCTCTTCCTGCCACCTTTTCGCCCTCTTTATTTCCCTTTCCAGAAGGCGGGGGTAGGTGTTTTTATCAAAACCCGGGGCAAGGGAGAAGGAGGTGAAAGTATTGAAATTGCAGTAGCCGCACCGCTTTTTGCAAAAAGGGATATGCACGTAGACCCTGAAGGGGCTGTTTGAAAAGCTGTAGGCGTCCCCCAAAGCGTCCGGCGAAGACGGGGGGAGCGTGTTTGAAAAGTTCACTTCTTCGCGTGGGCCTTCAGCTTTTCTCTGATGTCTTTGTCATCCAGCTCTTCGAGGCTGAGAGCCGAGATGAAGGCCTCCTGGGGTATGGCCACGTTTCCTATCATCTTCATCTTCTTTTTGCCCTCCCTCTGCTTTTCCAAAAGCTTTCTCTTTCGGGTGATGTCCCCGCCGTAGCACTTGGCAAGCACGTCTTTTCTGAGGGGGCTTATGGTCTCTCTGGCTATAATCCTTTGTCCGATCGCGGCCTGTATGGGAATTTCGAACTGCTGGCGGGGGATCAGCTTTTTAAGCTTTTTCGTCATTTTCAGGCCGTATTCGTACGCCTTGTCCTTGTGGCATATGGCGCTCAAGGCGTCTGAAAGCTCGCCGTGAATGAGAATGTCTACGCGGACGAGGTCCGCCTTTTCTTCTCCGGCGGGAGCGTAGTCAAGGGTGGCGTAACCCTTGGTGCGGCTTTTAAGCTGGTCGAAAAAGCCGAAAATGATTTCTCCGGTGGGCATCTTGTACCTCAGGCACACCCTGTCGGGCCCCAGGTACTCCATGCCAAGCATTTTCCCCCTGTGCTCCTGGCAGAGCTTCATAACGTCTCCCACGTAGTCTTTAGGGGTGATGATGGAAGCCTCGATCATCGGCTCCCAAACGGCCTTCACTTTATTTTCCGGAAACTGGGTGGGGTTTGTGACGGTAATTTCGCTTCCGTCCGCCATTTCCACCCTGTAGTGGACGTTGGGAGCCGTGGAAATAAGGTCTACTCCAAATTCCCTTTCCAGCCTCTCTATCACAATCTGCATATGAAGCAGTCCCAGGAATCCGCAGCGGAAGCCAAATCCCAAGGCGCTGCTGGTCTCGGGGGTGTAGCTTATGGAGGCGTCGTTTAGGCGAAGCTTGTCCAGAGACTGGCGCAGAAGGGGGAACTGGTCGGTTTCCAGCGGGAAAAGGCCGGCATACACCATGCTTTCAGGAGCCTTGTATCCTTTGAGAGGCTCTTTGGCCTCGTTTCTTTCGCAGGTTATGGTGTCTCCAACCTGCGCCTGCCTCACGTCTTTTATGCCCGTTATAACGTAGCCCACCTGGCCAGTGGTAAGCATTTCCACCGGCCTCATAAAGGGATCCACTATTCCAAGTTCCAGAGGAACCAGAGAGGATCCCGACTTCATCTGTATGATTCTGTCTTTGGCTTCTATGTTTCCGTCCACCACGCGGATGTAGGTTATTATGCCCCGGTACGCGTCGTACTGGGAATCGAAGATGAGGGCCCTGGTGGGACCTTCGGGATTTCCCGAAGGAGCGGGGATATTTTCCACTATGGCGTCCAAAAGCTCTTTTACCCCGAAACCCGTCTTGGCCGAAACTTCCAGAACTTCCCCGCCTTCTACCCCCAAAAGATCGCAAATGGTGGATCTCACTTCTTCAGTCTTCGCCCCGGGGAGGTCTATTTTGTTCAGCACGGGGATTATGGTCAGGTCGTTTTGCAGGGCGAGGTAAAGGTTGGAAAGGGTCTGAGCTTCTATGCCCTGGGTGGCGTCTACTAAAAGCACGCACCCTTCGCAAGCGGCCAGCGCCCTAGACACTTCATAGTTGAAGTCGACGTGCCCGGGGGTATCGATCATGGAAAGAGCGTAAGTCTTTTCATCCTTTTGCCAGTTGACGGTTACGGCCTGAGACTTGATGGTGATTCCTCGTTCGCGCTCTATGTCCATAGAGTCAAGATATTGATCCCTTAGCTGCCTGTCGGAAAGGGCCCCGGTAAGGGAAAGTATTCTGTCAGCCAGAGTGGATTTGCCGTGATCTATATGGGCTATAATCGAAAAATTGCGTATGAGTTCCTGCGGGAAAAAGGTTTCAGGTTCAGACTTTGCCACGTATTCACCTTTAGTATCGACCCGAGCCGTTTTTGAAATTTATCTCAATAAAGTGTACCATTCTAATAAAAAGACTTAGTTTTTGGAGTTGTAGTGGCTAATATCAAACAGCAGAAAAAACGCGTTCTGACTAATGAAAAGGCACACGAGAGGAACGTGGCGGTAAAGAGCAGGCTCAAGACCGCAGTGAAAAAAGTGCGCGAGTGCATCGACTCTAATGAGAAAGAAGCCGCTTTAGTCGAATACAGGAACTGCGCCAGACTCCTCGACAAGGCCGTCAGCAAGGGCGTAATCCACAAGAACCAGGCGGCAGACAGGAAGAGCAACCTGGCTTTAGCCATAAACAAGCTTTAGTCTTTAAAGACAAAAAAAGGGGGAAGCGATTCCCCCTTTTTTATGCTTTTATTTCTTCTTGCCCTCGGGGCTGACGATCTTTACGAGGGTCTCTTCGGGTTGGACTCCCAAAAGGGTGATCCCTTCGTCGAGCTTTATGTCTTTTCCGCGGATCTCCTGGCCTGCCTGCATCCCTTCTACTGAAAGCACGAGAGACTGGGGGAGGTGTTCCACATCGGCCTTGGCCCTGACTTTCTGAACTTCAATGAGGGCGGTGCTGTTGCCCTTGGTGACGCCCTCAATGAACACGGGCACAGTCAACTCGATCTTTTCTCCCTTTTCCACCCTGTAGAAGTCGATGCTTTCAATCTTGGAAGAAACGGGGTTCCTCTGAACGTCTTTCACCACGGCCATGACTTTTTCAACGCCGTCAAAGTCGATTTCAAGCTCGTAAACGGCGTTTACATTCCTAAGGGAAGAAAGGGTGGCGTTGTAATCGACGTGGAAGAAAATGGGCTTATTTCCATGGGAGTAAACGGAGGCCGGAATCCTGCCCCTCTGCCTAAGCCTTCTGGAAAATCCTTTCCCGAACTCTTCCCTTTTTTCGCCCTTCAATTCAATCTTTGCCATCGGCTCTATTCAGGCCTTTCTATAGCTGGGGCAGGGAAGAATCAGCTCAACTTCAAACTCAGTCGATAACGGGATTTCTCCCCTCGCCATGGTTTTAATTTATACTTTTCTAAGACTATCCTATTTTTCCGCGGTTAGTAAAGGTTGGGAAAGTTTCGATAAAATTAGCACATTAAACCGTATTTGAGAAGGAAGAGCAAGTGACAGATTTACGCAGCCTCCTCCCACGATCTGAAAACGGCGAAACTGAGGTTGGATCTGGCGATCCCAAGATCCTCTTCGAGGCCGACTGGTGCGCCGACGGCTACCCGTCTATAACTAGGGTGGATCGATCAGGACTGGTGGAAACAAGCACGCGCGGCATTGGGGAAATCCCAAAGTTTATGACCATTTATTCGCTCTATCGCAGCCGTGCGGAAAGGATGGCAGACAGGCCCCTTTACACTTACCGCTCAAAAGACAATTCCAATAAATGGCTGACGAAGACCGCGGCAGAGACCTTGGAAGACATAAGGAAGCTTTGCAAAGGCTTTATCGGCATGGGCCTAAAGCACGGAGAAGGCGTGGCATTAATGTGTTCCACCCGCTACGAGTGGAACATAATAGACGCCGGAGTGATGTCGATAGGCGGGGTATTGTCTACCATTTACGACACCGACTCCCCAAAGCAGATGAAGGCGATAATAGAAAACTCCGGTGCCAAAATCCTCATAGTGGAAACTAAGGAGATGAAGGCCAAAGCGGAAGTGGCCGAGCTTGGAAAAAAATGCCAGGTTCTGTGCATGGAGGAAGATGCGCTTGAAGCAGTAAGGGCCTATGCTGAATCTGTAAGCGACGACGAGCTGAACAGGAGGATAGATGCGGTACAGAAAACGGATCTGTGCTCCATCGTCTACACTTCCGGATCCACTTCGGCGCCAAAGGGCGTAGAAATAACCCATGAAAACTTCTGCGCGGCGGCCTCGAATCTTGCAGCCTACCTTCCAAGCATCCTGGCCGATCCCAAGGGGGCCGCGCTGCTCTTCCTGCCCATGGCCCACGTATTTGCCAGAACCATAAATTACATGTGCGTATTTTCCAGGGTCCGGGCCTATATTTCCAGCAACTTCAAAAACCTCGTCTCCGACCTTCAGTATTCGAAGCCCACCGCAATGATTGGAGTGCCAAGGGTTTACGAGAAGCTTTACAACGCCGTAAGCCAGAATGCCGGAATGGGCTGGAAGGGCAGAGTTTTTGCGATGTCTGTAAAGACGGCGAGGGCCTACATGCAGGAGATAAACAAGAGGGGCAAGCCCAGGCTCTACACTTCCTTCCTTCGCACCGCCTTCGACACTTCCGTGTATTCCAGATTGCGGGAGCTTCTGGGAGGCAGGGCCAAATGGCTTGTGTGCGGAGGGGCTCCGTTGGATCCAAGCCTTCTGGCTTTTTACAGGGGGGCCGGCATTCCGGTTTACGAGGGCTACGGGCTGACCGAAACTACCGCTCCCTGCGCCTTCTCCCCCCTGGGCCTTCCCTATAGGCATGGGAGCGTGGGCATAGCGTTTCCGGGAGTCACGTTGAGGTGCAGCGAAGAAGGGGAGATAGAAGTGAAAGGGGACTCCGTCTTCTCCCGCTACCACAACAACGAAGAGGCGACCAGGGAGGCGTTCGACAAGGACGGCTGGTGCCTTACAGGGGATTTGGGCTATATCGATCACCAGGGCTTCCTATACGTTACGGGCCGCAAAAAGAACCTCATAATAACGGCCGGAGGCAAAAACGTGGCCCCCGAAGCCATGGAAAAAGAAATTGAAAGGTGCCCGTTAGTGTCACAGGTAGTGGTGCTGGGAGACGGACGCCCATTCGTTTCCGCGCTTCTTACTTTAGACGAGCCGGCGCTGCGCCTCTGGCTGAAGTCCCAAAAGCTAAATGATGAGATGAGCATGGAAGAGGCGTGCAAAAACCCGGCGGTCAGGATGGAAGTGCAAAAGTACATAGACGAGGCGAATAAGGGGGAGTCCCAGGCGGAATCCGTAAGGAAGTTCATAATAGTTCCCGAAGATTTCACCCAGGAAAACGGGCTTCTTACCCCCTCTATGAAGATAATCCGGAAAAAAGTGATGGATCGCTACAGCGACCTGCTTAACAAAGAAATGTATACTCCGCGGAAAATAAGTCAGTAGTAACCGAAAAAGTCCAGCTTTTTAGGGTCCTTTTGCCAGTCTTTTGCCACCCTCACTTCAAACCTCACTGACGGGTTGAATCCCAAAAGGGAGCGAAGCTGCGGAATGGCTTCCTTCCTGACTTTTGTCAGCACCGATCCCCCTTTGCCTATAACCATGCCTTTTTGGCTTTCCTTCTCCACATATACTTTGAAAATCAGGCCCCTGCCTTCCAGCTTTTCGCACCTTACCACAAGGGAGTGGGGAAGCTCGTCGTGAAGGAGGGGGAGAAATGCTGAGCGGACTATTTGGGCCGCCTCCTTTTCCAGATTCTTTTCTTCGTCTTCAGGTCCGTAGAGGGCGGGGCCGGGAGGGAGGAGGGAGGAAATGAGTTTTTCCAGTTCCTCCATGTGGTAATGGGTGAAAGAGGAGATGGCGAGGACGCGAGTGAAGTTTGCGGCTTCTTTTACCTCCCCCACCTTCTCTTCCGTTTCTTCCCTTCCGGCGCTGTCGGCTTTAGTCACCAGGGCGACTACGGGAATTTGCCACTCGCTTTTCCCCTCCTTCCTCTTTGAAAGCAGGGAGTGGAGATTGGCTATTATCCTCCGATCGCCTTTGCCCAGCTCTTCGTCTGCGGGCGTCAAAAAGAGGGCGGCGTCTGCTGAAGCCATGGAGCGCAAAGCTTCACCGTTCAGCCTTTCGCCAAGAAGGGTGCGGGGCTTGCCGATGCCGGGGGTGTCTACCAAAACAGCCTGGCAGCCAGGGAGGTTTAAAATATATCGATCTTCGCCCCTGGTAGTTTGAGGAAAGCTCGAAGAAAGGGCCACCTTTTTCCCCATCAGGGAATTTATCAGCGTGCTTTTCCCGCTGTTGGGCCTTCCCACAATCGCCACGAATCCCGATGTAAAGTCACTCATCTTCCTCTTCCTCCTCCACTACGGGCTCGGCCACTATGTTTGGAACCTTCCTGCTTTTTCCGGCAGCCGCATAGAGGATGAGCCCGTGGGTGACGACCTGTTCGTTAATTTTGGGAATATGGCCTAAGAGCTTGGTCAAAAGGCCGTAGACGGTGTCTACGTCGTCTTCCTGAAAGTCTATTTCAAATATTTCTTCCAGATCCGAAATGGGGGTCCTTGCAGGCATGCTCCATGTCTGGCCTATTTTTATAGGGGCGTCGTGCTGGGACTTGTCGTGCTCGTCTACCAGATCCCCCACTATCTGCTCTATCACGTCTTTCATGCTGACCAGCCCCGCAATGCCCCCGTATTCGTCTACCACCACGCTAAAATGCTGGTTTCTGTCCTGCATTTGGTGAAACAGGTCGTCTACGGGCTTGCTTTCGGGAACCATGAAGGGCTCCCTTACAAGGCTCAAAGTTTTGGCGTTTTGCGAGACGGATCCCAAAGTCGTGGCGTAGATCACGTCCTTTAAGTAGAGGACCCCCAGAAGGTCGTCTATGTCTTCCCCTATTACGGGCAGTTTTCCAAACCCGGTCTTTGAAAAAAGCTTTATGGCATCCGCTATGCTCGCGTCTTTTTTTATGCAGACTATATCGGTTCTGGGAACCATAATTTCACGAGTGAGGGTATCGGAGAGGGTGACTATATTTTTCAGCATTTCTCCCGCGGAGGCGTCCATATTAGTCGCTTCCGCGATTCTTGCCACCATTTCCTTTCCCTGCTCTATCCTTATCTGCTCCAGCTCTTCTTCCCCTTCCTCTTCCTTGTGTTTTTCGGAAAAGGCTTTGCCGCGCGGGACAAGGTGCACCAAAAGGGTCATAAACCCGCAGTGGCGCAGCATGGTCTGGAGGGGCCTGTCGCTAGACATCACGGGCCTGAGGAGGGCCGAGAGGATGGCTATGAGGATTGCCCCGATAAATCCCACAAGCGCTCCGAACCAGAGCCTGTCTATAAACTGGATCGCCAAAAGGGAAAGGGCCACGCCTGAAAAAATATTCATGATAACCCGCCAAAAAGACGCGGCGGAGGCGGTCAGGGGCCTCTTATTTATCAGATGCTGAACCTTTCTGAGCTTTTTCAGCTTCTTTGAGCGCTCAAATTCGGTGAGATTGGTGTCGGTCTGGGCGTTAAAAGAAAAATTGTTTACGGCGGTGCGGGTAATCTGCATGACTGCCGCTTCCTGGGTGGCAAGAACCAAGGAGGACCACACGAAGCAGACCGTAAAAAAGCTGCAGGCGGCTATGAAAACTATGTGGATGGGACTCATAAATCGGCGTCAGACCGGATGGGTCCGGCGTCTGCAATGCCTCCGTACTGGTAAAGGAAGGTGAAGAGCAGGTAGCGCTGCAGGGAAAACATCTGCCTTTGAAGCTTGTCGCTGTTGTGATCGAAGCCCAAAAGATGGAGGATGCCGTGAATTTCCAAAAGCAGGATTTCGTCTATAGTCCTGTGCCCCGTGCACTTGGCCTGAATGGAGGCCACCTGGGGGCAGATCATTATGTCTCCAAGCATCCCCTGGCTTCCCTTTCCGGGCTTGATTTCATCCATCGGAAAGCTCAAGACGTCCGTGGGGCCCTGAAGGCCCATATACTGCTCGTGGAGGAGGGCTATGGAATCCGGGTCGGTAAAGAGGATGGAAAGTTCGCAGCGCAAAGAAATCTTAAGGCGCCGAAAGACCCACTTGGCCGCTTCCTGAAGAGCTTGGGAATCTACCCTCCAGCCGGATTCGTTGTTGATTTCTACGCTCATGCCTCTTCCAATTTCTCGCCCGTCAAAACGTGGGCATGGGCGTGAAATACGGTCTGTCCGGCATCCAGCCCCGTATTGAAGACAAGCCTGTAGGATCCGTTGTATTCTTTCTTCGCTATTTTTGCGGCCACTTCCACTATGTGGGCCAAAAGATCCGGATCGAAAGACGCTATTTCCTCCACGTTTTTAAGGTGCTTTTTAGGCACGATTAAAACGTGCACTTTGGCCATGGGGTGTATGTCTTTAAAAGCCAACACCTTTTCGTCTTCATACACTTTCTGCGAAGGAATTTCTCCTGACACTATCTTGCAAAAAATACAGTCCTCTTCGTTTTCCATAAATTCTCCCGGAACGATGCTTATATAAATTATTTTACAAAGCCTGTATTCTTCCCCTAATGCGTGATAGAATGACTGTGCTGTCCAGGTGGCGGAATGGTAGACGCGCTAGCTTGAGGTGCTAGTGACCAACTATATCGGTCGTGCGGGTTCAACTCCCGCTCTGGACACTTTTTTGTCCCTTTTTCATCTTTTTCCTGCTTTGTTTTTCGGCTTTTGGGCCGATTCGCGTTTAAAAGTCTTGTCTAAAATATCTAAAGAAAGGTCGGTGAGCATATGGTTTCGGAAAATGCTGACGGTAAATCTTTAGACGAGTATGAAAAAGATCTGGCCAGACTGGGAAATTTTGAAGTGGCATCCTGCCTTGTAAAACTGGCTGAAAAAAACAGCACTTCCAGCCCCGTATTAAATGCCGGAAGGGGCAATCCTAATTGGATACAAACGGTTTCCCGGCTGGCTTTCTGCCGCCTGGTGGAATTCGGGGTTCAGGAGAGCAGGCGAACGATTAGCGAAAAAGACCTGGCCGGCTACACTGAAAAAGAAGGCATGGCAAAGCGCCTGCGCTCATTCCTTTCCGATTCCCCCGCCGACCTGTTCCTTTCCAAGGCTTTAGACTACGGGGAAGTGAACCTGGGATTTGACGGGGATGAATTTGCAAGCGAGCTTGTAAACGGGGTTTTGGGAAACGACTACCCCATGCCCAGCAGGGTTTTAGACTGCACTCAAACCGTTATAAACCATTATCTTGCTTCCATCCTTTACGCGGGCCACGACGTTAAAAAGCTCATAAACACGACCCAGCTCTTCCCGACCGAAGGGGCTACGGCAGCCATAGCCTACATATTCAACTCCTTAAAGGAAAACCACCTTATCGCCCCCGGGGACAAAATCATCCTAAACACCCCCATATTTTCTCCCTATCTGGCCATCCCCCAGCTAAACGACTACAGGCTAAAGACCATAGATTTGAAGTCTATAGAATCCGACCACTGGCAGCTTAAGGCTGAGGCCGTAGAAGCGCTAAACGATTCCGAGGTCAAAGCGCTTATATTGGTCAATCCTTCCAACCCGGGTTCCGTCGCCCTCTCAACCCCCACCCTCGAGGCGCTTAAGGAGGCGGTAAAGAAAAACCCACACCTTATGGTGATCACAGACGACGTCTACAGCACCTTCGCCTCAGAATTTCGCAGCATCTACAGCGTCATGCCTTATAACA
This sequence comes from Aeriscardovia sp., assembly GCA_017632855.1. Classification (GTDB taxonomy): domain Bacteria; phylum Actinomycetota; class Actinomycetes; order Actinomycetales; family Bifidobacteriaceae; genus RGIG1476. The sequence continues at coordinate 57,356 of JAGBQM010000014.1, read as the reverse complement.
CGCTTCTCGTCTACTCCTACTCCAAGCTTTACGGCGTTACCGGTTGGAGGCTGGGAGTTTTGGGGATAAACGAGGACAACGTATTTGACGAATTGATAGCCGGCCTTCCAAAAAAGCAAAAGGAAGAGGTCGACAAGCGCTATGCCCACGATTCCATGGAACCTGAGAACATGAAGTTTATAGATCGGATAGTGGCCGACAGCCGTTCCATAGGCCTCTACCACACGGCGGGGCTTTCGACCCCCCAGCAAATCATGGAAGATCTCTTCTCCCTGTCTCACCTCGTAAACATAGCCCAGGGGGAGAAAGACTTCTACATAGAGGAAGCGTGCGATCTGGTGGACGCAAGGTACGCCTCTCTGAACAAGGCCCTGGGCATAGAAGACTTCAACAATTCCAGAAACACCAAGTACTACTCTTTGGTAGATGTGTACGCCATAGCCGAAAAGCACTACGGAAAGGAATTTTCCACATGGCTTGCCACCCACTTCGACCGCCTCGACTTCCTCTATAAGCTCGCCTCCCGCTACGGGGTGGTTTTGATGGACGGAGTGGGATTCGGGTCCAACAGGGGAATCGTGAGGGTCTCTGAAGCCAACCTTCCCGATGCCGCCTACCCCCAGATAGGAGACAAAGTAAGGAAGCTTTTGCAGGACTATTTCGAGCAGTGGAAGGAAGAAAAATAGGATCCCTTGGATAAGAATGGATGAATTTATAATAATAGACGGATTTTCTTTTATCCAATCAAGAAAAAAGGAACGTTTATTATGGATTCTCTACTTGGGACCCCATGGGAAAAGAATGGATCCGGCAGCAATTCATTCGAGGACGTGGACAGGTATTTCAGGGCTGCAAATTATATGTCCGCAGGACAAATCTATCTGAAATCAAATCCGCTCATGAGGGAGCCCTTCACGCCTGAAGACGTGAAGTCCAGACTAGTGGGGCATTGGGGCACCACTCCGGGTCTGAATTTCCTTTTTGGACATATAAACAGGCTTATAAGAGACCACGGCCAAAATACCGTATTCATTATGGGGCCGGGGCATGGGGGCCCTGCGGGGAGAGTCCAATCCTTCATTGACGGAAGCTACGAATATTTCCACCCCGAAATGCCCAAAGGGGAAGAGGGGCTTACAGAGTTCTTCCGCAAGTTCTCTTGGCCCGGGGGAGACCCCTCCCACTACGGGCCCGAAATTCCCGGAAGCATGCATGAAGGAGGGGAGCTGGGCTACAGCCTCAGCCACGCCTACGGATCCGTTCTCGACAACCCCAGCCTTTTGACGGTATGCGCGATAGGGGACGGAGAAGCCGAGACGGGGGCGCTTTCCACCAGCTGGTGGGCCGACAAATTCATCAACCCCAAAACTGACGGAATGGTGCTCCCGATACTGCACCTAAACGGCTACAAGATCGCCAATCCCTCCATACTTTCGAGAATCAGCCCCGAAGACAGGGCGAGCTTCTTTAAGGGAATGGGCTACGATCCCCACGAGTTTGTGGCGGGCTTCGACGACGAAGACATGATGAGCATTCACTCCCGCTTCCACGCCCTCCTTGAAGAAGTTTTCGCCAAGATCTGCGACATAAAGGATTCGGGCAAGATCGGGCGCTATCCTCTGATAATCTTCAAGACCCCCAAAGGCTGGACCGGCCCGAAGGTAGTAGATAACAAAAAAGTCGAGGGCACTTTCAGGGCCCACCAGGTCCCCCTCACCAGGGCTAAAAGCGACGAAGCGCAGTTTGAGATGCTCAAAAACTGGCTGGAGTCCTATAGGCCCGAAGAACTCTTCGATTCCGAGGGAAACCTCAACCCTCAAGTGCTCGAGTGCATTCCAGAAGGAGATCTGCGCCTAGGATTTAACCCCAACACCAACAGGGGATCCGAAAAATTGGATCTGCCGGAAATCGGAAACTACGAAGTGGCGGGCGTAAAAGACTTTGGACACGGATGGGGCAAAGTGGAAGCGACCCGCGTCCTTGGCTCCTACATCCGCGACATCATCAGCCGCAACCCCGGAATCTTTAGGGTTTTTGGACCCGACGAGACTGCTTCCAACAGGCTTAACGCGGTCTACGAAGTGACAGACAAGCAGTGGAACGGCCTGTACGAAGACGAACAGGCTGACGAATCCATGGCAGCTTCCGGAGCCGTCATAGAACAGCTTAGCGAGCACCAGATGGAAGGGATGCTTGAAGGCTACATCCTTACCGGAAGAAACGGAATTTGGAGCTCTTACGAAGCATTCGCCCATGTGGTGGATTCCATGCTCAACCAGCATGCCAAGTGGCTTGAGCAGATAAAGAAGATCTGGTGGAGAAAGCCCCTGTCTTCTCTCAACCTCCTCCTTTCCTCCCATGTTTGGAGGCAGGATCACAACGGCTTTACCCACCAGGATCCCGGAATCATCGACATCTTCCTGAACAAGAACTTCAATAACGATCACGTCGTCAGCATCTACTTTGCGGTAGACCCCAACACCCTCCTTGCAATAGCCGAAAAGTCCTTCAAGTCTGAAAACAAGATAAACGCCATCGTCGCCGGAAAGCAGCTCAACTTCTGCTACCTGACGATGGAAGAAGCGAGGAAGGAAGTTGAAAAGGGCCTGGGAGAATGGAAGTGGGCCTCTAACTGCCAAAAGGGAGAAGAACAGATAGTGCTTGTGTGCGCAGGAGACATCCCCACCCAGGAAATCCTTGCGGCCAGCTGCCTGCTCAATGCCGAAGGCATAAAGTACAGGGTCGTAAACATCCTGGAGCTTTTGAAGATCCAAAACAGGGAAGAAAACGACGAGGCCATAAGCGACGAAGAGTTCGAGGAGATCTTCGGCAAAGACAATCCCGTCCTCTTCGCTTACCACTCCTACCCAAGGGAAGTCTACTCGCTTATCCACGGCCGCCCCGGCTGCGGCAACTGGAAAGTTATGGGCTACAGCGAGCGCGGATCCATCACCACCCCCTTCGACATGCTCCGCAGTAACGACATGGATCGCTATCACTTGGCCGCCCTTGCCCTTGAAATGGTGGGAGCAAAAGACAAGGAAGCGATCGGAAGGCTGGAAGCAAAGAGGCAAAAGGCCTGGGAGTACGCAAAGGAAAACGGAGTAGACATCGAAGACTACACCGGTTGGCACTGGGGCGAAGTGAAGGAGGAAGATCTTGTGGACTGGGATTCAAGCATAAGCCATGAACACGGAACTTCCGCCGGAGGTTCCTCCAATCCTTCACAAAAGTAGCTCTTTTGTGAAGTGGGGCCGAAGGCCCCTTTTCTTTGCTTTATCTTTTAATTTCCTGGTGCTAGACATACGTATATGAGGCAATCTTCTTCCAACAAAATAGAGTCCACGGACAGAGTCTTTCTTTTTTCCCCTTCTGGCGAGGAAGGAAGGGACGCCGTGGCCGTAGGGCTGCTTAATTCGCTTTCCAAGCTCTACCCTTTGGTCTCTTTCTTTCAGCCGCTTTTTAAGCCGAAAGGGCTTTTGCCGTTGCTTTCGGCATCCATGGAAGAACTGGATTTGGAGGCGGGGAAGGAAGAAGAGCATGCGGGGGTGGAAGAAGAAGAGTATTACGCAAACGAGCCCCTTATGAGGAGGGTCATAGTCACAAAGTTCTATACCTCTCCTGCCATAAAGAAAGCGAACTTCGCGCTCGTGGTAGGCTCCGATTACTCCAAGGTGGCCCACCCCAACCGCATGAATACCGACGCCTCCCTCAGCGCCGACCTCCAGTGCCCGGTATTGCTGTCGGTAAGCGGGGAAGGCAGAAGCGCCGAGGAGATATCTGAGAGCATAAAGGCGTGCGCAAGGACGGTGCAGGAGAAGGGGAGCAAGATACTGGGTGCCTTCGTGTCGCCTTGCCACGAGGGAATAGAAGAAAAGGTAAGGCTGGATCTTGTAGACCTTTCGATTCCCATCTGGTTTATAGAGAGGGTGGAAGCGAAAGGGGATCTCAGGCAAAAAGCCAGGGCCTGCTTTGAAGCCTATCGAAGAGGGGTTAATGAAGAAGAGCTCTTTCAGGCCCTCTCCAGGCCGCTTACCGCGCCCGTCACCCCCGCCTCTTTTCAGTACTCTTTAATCAGGAGGGCGTCGGAAAGGAAAAAGACCATAGTGCTTCCGGAGGGATCCGAAGAAAGGGTGCTGAGGGCGGCAAACTACGTCCTTTCCCTGGATGCCGTCAACATCATCCTCTTAGGAGAGGAAAAATACATCAGAAGGCGGGCGGAAAACATCAGCCTGAGCTTCATTTCCAAGGCAAAAATCCTTTCCATGGATGAAGGATCGTTGAAGGCGAAGTTGGAAGAAGGGATGAAAAAGGCCCTGCCCGCCTGCAGCGAAGAAGAAATAGCGGATCTTATAAGAGACCCCTCCTACTTCGGGACGATGCTGGTAAAAACCGGCATGGCGGACGGAATGGTATCGGGAGCAGTGCATTCGACGGCTCAAACCGTAAGGCCCGCCCTGAGAATTATCCGCACGCGCCCCGGAAGCGAGATAGTTTCAGGCTCCATGCTTATGTGCATGCAAGATCACGTGGACATATATGCGGATGTCGCCATAGTTCCAAATCCCACCCCTTCCCAGCTCTCCATCATCGCTTCCCAAACCTGCAAAACGGCTAAAATGGTGGGAATCGACCCCATAGTGGGCTTTTTGTCCTATTCCACTTTGGGGTCCGGAAAGGGCAAGGACGTAGACATGGTCAAGGAAGCGGTTGAAGATTTCTCCTCCCTGCATCCCAAAGCCTCCTTTGTGGGCCCCATCCAGTTCGATGCGGCCTTCAGCCCCCAGGTAGCGAAGCTAAAGGCCCCCAACAATCCCTTCGCAGGAAGGGTGAGCGCCTATATTTGCCCCGATCTGGACTCGGGAAACATCCTTTACAAGGCCGTGGAAAGGACGGGCGGGGCCATAGCGATAGGGCCTGTGCTTCAAGGCCTAAACAAGCCTGTAAACGACTTGTCTAGGGGATCTACCATGTGGGATATAGTCAATACTATTGCCATCACGGCGTTAAGCTGCGAAGAGGAAGACGATGAGTGAAAACATTTTAGTCATAAATTCAGGTTCGAGCTCGATAAAGTACCAGCTGCTCGACATGAACGGGGAAAAGCTTCTTGCCCTTGGGGAAGTGGAAAAGATAGGGCAGGAAGGGAGTAAAATCACCCATGAAGCCGAGGGAAAGGAAAATGTAAAGGAATGCGGGATCGGGGATCACTTTGCGGCTTTTAAGGCAGTTTTGGACGCCTTTAAGGAATTCGGACCCAATCTCGATGAAGTGGGGATTAAGGCCATAGGGCACAGGATCGTCCAGGGGGCGGATCTCTTCCCCGGACCCGCCCTCATAAACGAGGAAGTTTTGAAGGAAATCTGGGAGCTGTCGTCCATAGCCCCTCTTCACAACGGCCCCGCAGCCCGGGGGATAGAAATTATGCGAAGCCTCCTGCCCCAAGTGCCCCAGGTGGCGGTATTCGACACTTCCTTCTTCTTCCGCCTCCCAAGCGAAACGAGAACCTATGCGCTTAAGAGGGAAGTGGCTGAAAAGTACCACATCTACCGTTACGGAGCACACGGCATAAGCCATCAATTCGTGGGAGCGAAGGTGAGATCCATGGAGGCAAAGGAAGGCCAGGACTTCCATCAGATAGTATTGCACCTGGGAAACGGCGCCAGCTGCAGCGCCCAGATAAATGAGAGGGCAGTGGAGACTTCAATGGGGCTTACCCCCCTGGAAGGCCTGGTGATGGGGACGAGAACGGGAGACATAGATCCCGCCAGCATTACCTACCTCCTTAAAAATTCCCCCTACACCCCCGAAAGCATAGAAAAACTCTATAACGAAGAAAGCGGTCTGAAGGGCCTTTGCGGACACAGCGATATGAGGGAGATAGAGGGCCTCTATAATGCGGGGGATGCTGAAGGGGTCCTGGCCGTGAAGGTATTTTGCCACAGGATTGTAAGCTATATCGGGGCCTACTGGGCCCAGATGGGGGCCCTAGACGCCCTCACCTTTACAGCCGGCATAGGGGAGCACCAGGCCTTCATAAGAAAGATTGTCGCAGAGAAGCTCTCCTGCTTTGGAATAAAGCTGGATGAAGAAAAGAACCAAAACGGGCCGAAAAACAGGCTCATTTCCTCTCCGGAAAGCTCCGTAAAGGTTCTTGTAATTCACACTGACGAGGAGCTATCCATCGCCAGACAGACCCGGGATTTGGTTTCCTCGCTTTAAGGCGGGAAAGCATAGCCCGATAGGGTATAATATTGTACGATTTCGGGGCGTGGCGCAGTTGGTAGCGCGCTTGCTTTGGGGGCAAGACGTCGCAGGTTCGAGTCCTGTCGCCCCGACTTTTTATATGAAGATCCCGCTCCACGGGTCCGTGTAGAGAGAACAGAGCCTGCATTCCACCAGGCCCTCAAATTTGTTTTCAATATCTCGGAGCGCAAAATCAAACCAGGGAAATTCCGAGCTGAAATGCGAAACGTCTACAAGGCCCATAGGCTTTCCAAGCGCCTTGGCCTTTTCAATGGCGTCCAGGGCCGGGTGATGACGGAGATCGCTTGTCAAAAACGCATCTGCTTTAAGATCTATGGCCTTGTCCAAAAAGCTGTCTCCGGCCCCGCTCATGACGGCTACCCTTTTGACTTTCATCCTTGCGTCTCCCGCCATTTTCGCCCCCTGCACGGTTTTGGGGAGTTTTTCGCGGCAGAGCCCGGCAAATTCTTCCAGGCTCATTTCCCTCTCCAAGTCCCCCACCCTGCCCATGCCTGCGGGAAGCCCGTTCACTTCTCCCTGAAACTCCATGGGCTTCGTCTTTAAAAGGCCCAGGCGGGAGCACAGGGCATCGTTTGTGCCCCGGGGGGAGCTGTCTACGTTGGTGTGGCCCACCCATAGGGCGCAGTTTGAGCCTAGAAGGATGGAAGCTACCCTGCCGTGGGGATCGGTGGAAGGAATGCGGTGGACGGCCCTAAAGAAAAGGGGGTGATGGGTGATCATGAGGTCAGCCCCCCATTCTCTGGCTTCCAGAGCCGTTTTTTCTGTAGGATCCAGAGCGAAAAATATCTTTTCGCATTCCCTCTCCCCGTCGCCGAGAACAAGGCCCGGAAAATCCCATTCTTCCTTCAGCCACAGAGGGTAAAGCTCTTCCAACCCTTCGACTACTTTTCTAAGCTTCATTTTTCCTCCTAGTGGGCGGCTTGCTGCCAGTTTTTGCCCCATCCTACAGAGACTGTGAGGGGGACTTTGAGTTCGCACGCCCCCTCCATCGCTTTCTTTACCGTCTTTTCGGCTTCCGCTCTCTCTCCCGGGGCTACCTCTATCAAAAGCTCGTCATGAATTTGAAGCACCATCCTGCTCTTTAGGCCTTTTTCTTCGAGAGAGTTTTCGGCCCTTATCATGGCTATCTTCATTATGTCTGCGGCAGAACCCTGAATGGGAGCGTTTCTGGCCGACCTTTCCGCCGCCGCCCTGACTCTGTAGGAAGGAGAGTGAAGCCCGGGAAAATACCTTCTCCTTCCGAAAATCGTTTCGCTGTACCCCTTTTGGAAGGCTTCTTCAGTTTGCATGTCCAAATACTTTTTCACCGAGCCAAAGATTGCAAAGTAGCGATCCATCAGCTTTTTGGCGGCAGAGGTGGAAATGTGGAGCCTGGCGGCAAGTCCGAAGCTTCCCAGCCCATAGGCCAGCCCGTAGCTTACCTGCTTTACGCTGCTTCTCTCTTCCGGGCTCACTTCGTCTTCCGGAATCCCATAGACTAGGTGCGCTATGCGCTTGTGAAAATCATTTCCGGACTTAAAAGCCTCTATAAGCTTTTCATCTCCCGACAAATCGGCCATAATCCTAAGTTCTATCTGCGAGTAGTCGCAGCTCATAAGATCCCAACCTTCGGGGGCTATGAATGCCGAGCGCATTTTGCGCCCTTCTTCAGTCCTGTTCGGGATTGTCTGAAGGTTGGGGTCTTGGGAAGCAATCCTTCCTGTGGCCGTGGCCTTTTGATCAAAAGTCGAGTAGATTCTTCCGTCCTTGGCTACAGCCTTCAAAAGGGAGGCGGATATCTCGGAAAGCTTGCCTACCTCTCTGAACTTCAAAAGGGCCTGAATGAATTTCTCTTCCCGGCTGTCGGGATCCACAAGCGAGGAAAGCTTTTCCAGGGTTTCGGCCGATGTGGACCTTTTCGGAGGCTTGATTGAAAATTCCCCGTAAAGAACGTCTGAAACCTGCTTGGGACTGTTTAAGTTAATTTCTTTATGATTAAAGCCCAAAGCCTCCTGGGCTATAGAGGAAGCCAGGGCGCATTGGGAATCGAAAAAATCCTTTAAATCCTGCAGCTTGGGCTTGTCTACCAAAACCCCCCGCTTTTCCATGTCGTAAAGGATTTTGGCCACGGGCATTTCGATATCCTTTAGAAGCTTCTCTTCTTCCCTCTCCTTTAAGGTCTTTTCCATTTCCCTCTTCAAGGCGAGGCCTATCCCCAGTTTTTCTTTCCCTTCCTTTTTGTCCAGAGGGGAGAGCGCTTCCTTGGGGTTGTCGGGATTTATCAGGTAGCTTGCAAGGGAAAGATCGAAAGAGGGCATGGGAAGATCTGAAGAGGTTTTTTCCATAGCCCCCTTATAGTCGAAGGCCGTCCAATCTTTTTCATCCTTTATAGCCCGGGGCACGCGGTTTTCCCACTTTTCAAAGTTTTCCCCGTTTAAAGTGAAGGCGCAAAAGCCTTCATCCGTTTTTTCTACTTCGTACGCCTTCCCTTCTACCTCGTTTGCTTCAAAAAGGTCCATAGCGGCCTTTGGGTTATATCCGAAACTTTCCTCTATCTTCCTTATGGTCTTTTCCCCAAACGAAAGCGACTTCATAAAGGTTTCAAATTCTTCGGAAAGAACGCAGGGATGCATATCACTGATGGGAACCGGAAAAGAAAGATCTCTTACAAGCTCGTTTACTTTCCTGTTTAAAAGGACCTGCTCTTTGTCTTTTCTAAGCTCTTCGCCCTTCACGCCCTTTATTGACCCGGATTCTTCCAAAAGGTTTTTAAGCGATCCGAATTCCAATAGCCACTTGGCCGCGATCTTGTCTCCTACGCCTTTCACTCCCGGGATATTGTCCGCTCCTTCCCCGCGCAAAGCCGCCAGATCCGGATAAAGGCAAGGAGGGATGAGGTATGTTTCTTCAATGGAAGCGGGAGTTTTTAGCGAAAAATCCTTAAAATGCTTCCCCGGAAATATCACAGACACTTTCTCGTCGATAAGCTGGAATACGTCTTTGTCTCCTGAAACTATCAGTACCTTCAGGCCTTTTTCTTCTCCTTCGCGGCTTAAAGAGGCTATGATGTCGTCACCTTCAAAACCCTCTTTTACGAACCACTTGACGTCCAGAAGGCCCAGGGCCGTCTTTACGACTTCCAGCTGCTTTGCAAACCCTTCGGGAGTTTTGGGCCTTTGGGCTTTGTAGCATTGCAGAAGCTTGTTTCTGAAAGTGCCTCCGGAAGTATCGAAGGCCACCGCAATGTAGTAGGGCTTATAAGCCCTCACCACTTCGCAAAGCATGGTGAAAAAACCGAATACGGCGTTAGTGGGGATGGAGCCCGAACTGAATTTCGATTCGTCTAAAGCGTAGAAGGCCCTGAAAAGCAGAGAGTGGCCGTCAACGACGAGGAAAGTGTTATCCTTCACGTTTCCAGACTAAGCGCCCTTTTCGACACTACCCGAGCTTCAATATCACGGCCTCGGCGACTTCGGCCATGCTCAGCCTTTTGTCCATGCTGTTTTTCTGTATCCATCTGAAGGCCTCGGGTTCGGAAAAATTCATGCTCTCCATTAAAAGCCCCTTTGCCCTGTCGACCTTTTTCCTGACTTCCACCCTCGCCCTTATATCCGTTATTTGGCTTTCCAAGGCGTTCAACTGATCGAATCTCGAGATCGCAATCTCTATGGCGGGCAAAAGCTGCTCGGGTTCGAAAGGCTTTACTATATACGCCCCGGCCCCGGATTCTATAGCTTCAGCCACAAGGGACTGCTGGGAATAAGCTGTAAGAATTACAACCGGGGCTATTTTTTCTTCCGAGAGCACTTTAGTAGCGCTGATTCCGTCCCCGCCGGGCATTTTTACGTCCATTAAGACCACATCCGGCTTTTCCCTGCGGGCGACCTCTACGGCTTCTTTTCCGTTATTTACCTGCCCCACGACTACCTGATTAAAAGTTTTAAGAGCTTGAACAATATCCAGCCTGATTAAAGGCTCATCTTCCGCAACTAACACGCGCCTGGGCGCGTTGGTGCCACTACTTGCCATAAGCGCCTACGATTCGTACCCTGAGTGGGATTCGAACCCACACTGTACAGATTTTGAGGCTGTTTCCTCTACCAGTTGGGATACCAGGGCATCCTAAGCAATTATAACTTAGGAAATGACGTGATCAAAGATTGCTCCGGAGCCGGGGCCGAAGGCCTGGGTTTCATTTTCTATCGTCTCAATAAGAACCCTGTCTCCCTTTGAAAGGCCAAAGAGGCTCTTGAGCTTTTCGTCAACCTTAAGGAAGAGATCCCTGGAAGGATAGAGAAGATCGGGAGAAAAGACTGCGAAAGTGCCCCAGTAGAGGGAAAGCTGGTAATAGATCTCTTCGTCGGGGGTGAAAGCGTAAATCGGGATGGAAGGCCTGAACTTGGCGATGGAAGCTACGGAATCCAAGGAGCTGGAAAGCACCACTATCGCCTTGGCTTTTCGGGCGTAGGCAGCGGGAAGGGCGGCAAAGGAAAGAGCTTCCTGGCCGTTGTTTTCTCTGGGCTTCACGCTGGGAATGTAAGAAGAGCCGTGGTCGGAAGTGTACTCCGAAATCTTGGCCATGGCTTCCACAACGCGGGCAGGATCGGATCCCACTGCGGTTTCGTTGCTTGTCATGGTAGAGTCGCACCCGTCAAGTATGGCGTTTGCGCAATCAGAAGTTTCGGCCCTGGTGGGAAGGGGGTTGTTAATCATGGAGCTTAGCATCTCTGTAGCCATTATTACCGGCTTTGCATAGTAACGGCTCATGGTTATAAGCTTCTTGTTTATAATGGGAACCTGCCAGAAGGGAAGCTCCACCGCCAGATCCCCTCTGGCGCACATGATCCCTTCGCAGGCCTTTACGATTTCCTCCATATTCTCTATGGCTTCCGGCTTTTCCATTTTCACTATTATGGGAAGCACGCACCCTTTTTCTTCCATGATTTTCTTTGCCGGATCCAGGTCGCTTCCCTTCCTTATAAAGCTCAGGGCTATCATGTCTACGCCGTGATCCAAGGCCCAGTTGAGGTCCTCTTCGTCTTTTTGAGTGAGCGCCGGAGAAGAGATGGCCACTCCGGGAAGGTTGATTCCCTTGTGGCTGGAAAGAAATCCGGGGGTGATGACGCGGGTGAGGATCTTGTTGCCCTCCACGCCTTTCACTTCCAGCCTTACCAGGCCATCGTTTAAAAGCAGGACGTCTCCCGGCTTTACGTCTTTGGGAAGATCCTTATAAGTGCAGCTTACCCCTTCTTTGTTTCCTACGATTTCATCCGAAGTTATGAAGAAATCCTGGCCTTTTTCGAGGTAGACCTCGTCTTTGCCATCGGCGTTTTTTTCAAACCATCCGCAGCGAATCTTGGGACCCTGGAAGTCTGCCATGATTCCTACATTTTTTCCAAGCTGTTTGCGGGCCTCTTTTATATTGTTCAAAATTTCCAAGTGCTGTTCGGGAGTTCCGTGGGAGAAGTTCAGCCTCGCCACATCCATTCCGTTTTGCATGAGAGTTTTAAGCATTTCCAAGCTGTCGCACGCCGGTCCTATGGTGCAGACGATCTTGCCCATCCTCATAAGGGAAACCTCGTTTTCTAGTTATCGCTTTTTCTCTTCTTTCCCAATTTTACCCTTTGGGCTTTCCTTATCTTTTTTTAAAAATGCCAGGCTAAAGCCTATAGAAGCCATAAGGATGGAAGCGATAACGCATAAGGTGACCCATGAAGGAATTTGAGGGATGGGAAGCGGCCTACCCCCGTTTATAAACTTTAGGGAATTGTCGGAGAGGGCTTCGAAAAACAGCTTCACTCCTATAAAAGCCAGGATGGCTGAAACGCCAAGAGGAAGAAACTTTAGGGCGCGAAGTCCTTTTTTCAGAAGGGAATAGAGCTCTTTTAAGCCTATGAGGGCAAAGAAATTAGACGTGAATACCACAAAAATATTGGTGGTTATGCCAAGAATTGCGGGAATGGAATCCAAAGAAAAAAATGCGTCGCACAGCCCTATGGAAAGGAAGGTCAAAAGAAGGGGCGAAAAAAGCAGCTTTCCGCTTTTTTTATACCAAAGTTTTTTCCCTTCCCAGTCTCCGGTAGGAAGAAAGCGGGAGAGCTTTTTTATTATCCCCCCTTCCCCTCCCCCTTCTTTTTTCTTCCAAAAAGACACGACGTTTTTTACAGACACCCATATCAAAAGGATTCCGCAGGGGATGAAAAGGAAGGAAAAAGCGGAAAGGAGGGAAGATCCCAAAACTATAAGGCCAAGCCTTATAAGCACCGCCAAAAATATCCCGATCGACAGCACCCAGTCAGAAAGGGCGTCCGGAACTTTGAAAGAATCCAAAATCAGGCCGTAAACGAAAAGGTTGTCTATGGAAAGGGAGTACTCGGTGATGTAGCCGGAAAAGAAATTCAGGGAATCTTTGAGGGAAGACAAAGTAAGGATCCACCCGAAGATTGCGGCGCATCCTACCAAAGCCACCAGCCTTATGGAGGCAGAAGCCAGGGAAGTCGACTTCGAGCTCCAATACATGTCGACTAGAAAGAGGGCGAAAATGCAAACGATGGAGATAATTTTAAAAGCCATGGGAGTTATTTTTTGAAGTTTCTGAAATCCACTCCCATTTCTTCCAACTCGTCTCTTAAAGCCGCCGCCTGTTCAAAATCCATATTCTTCGATGCCTCCATCATCTTTTCGTAAATCTCTTTCGGATCGGAAGTTTCTTTTAGCTGGGCGTAAATGCGCTTTTTGGCGGGATGTTCTTTCTTCTTGGTTACAAGGGCAGGGCCTGCCTCCTTCTTTTTAATGGACTTCGGCACGACGCCCTCTTTTTCATTCCATTCCAGCTGCTTTTTCCGCCTGCGATTCGTCTCTACTATGGCCTCCTTCATGGCGGAAGTCACAGAGGAGGCATACATTATCACGGTTCCGTCTACGTTCCTTGCAGCCCTCCCGATTATTTGGATAAGGCTGGTAAAAGACCTTAAAAAGCCCTCTTTGTCGGCATCAAGTATGGCAACCAAGGAAACTGAAGGCAGATCCAGCCCTTCCCTTAGAAGGTTTATCCCCACAACCGCATCCAGGCTCCCATCCTGAAGCTTGCCTAGAATTTCTAGCCTGTCGAGGGTGGGAATGTCGGAATGAAGGTACTCGGACTTTATCCCTTCCTCTCTGAAGAAGGTGGAGAGGTCTTCGGCCATTTTTTTGGTGAGGGTAGTTACGAGGACTTTTTCGCCCTTCTTTTTTCTCGCCTTTATTTCCTTTATAAGATCCTCTACCTGCCCTTTTTCGCTTCTGACTTCCACTTTGGGATCCAAAAGGCCCGTGGGTCTTATGATTTGCTCTACTACCTTTCCTCCGCTCCTTTCCAGTTCATCCGGTCCCGGAGTGGCGGAAAGGTAAAGGGTCTGGCCTCGTTTGGAATTGAACTCCGACTCCGTAAGGGGCCTGTTGTCGCAGGCGCTGGGAAGCCTGAAGCCATAATCTACAAGGGTTCTTTTTCGGGATCTGTCCCCTTCGTACATGCCCCTTATCTGGGGGAGGGTGATGTGGGATTCGTCTATTATGGTCAAAAAGTCATCCGGGAAGAAATCCATAAGGGTATTGGGGGCTTCCCCGGGCTTTCTTCCGTCAAAAAATCTGGAATAGTTTTCAATTCCCGGGCAAAACCCTATGTTTTTAATGGATTCCAAATCGTAATTTACCCTTTCTTCCAGCCTCTCGGCCTCTAAAAGCTTGCCGCGGGAGCGAAAATAAGCGAGCTGGGACTTAAGCTCGCTTCTGATTTCTTTGATGGCCCTTTTTCTCTGCTCCTCGTTTGACACGTATTCCGTTGCAGGAAAGATGGCCGCATTCGAAGGCCTGTCTTCCACTTTGCCGCTGACGGGATCCAAAAGCTCTATAGCTTCTACCCGGTTTCCAAAAAGCTCTATCCTGACGATTTTGTCCAAATAAGCCGGAATTATGTCTACAGTCCCGCCCCGTACTCTAAAGGATCCCCTTTGCAGGTTTGCGTCATTTCTTTTGTATTGCATGGAAACGAAGCGCTTAAGAAGAGTCTGCCTGTCTGTTTGGTCTCCAAGGGAGATGTTTAACATTTGCGCCAGATATTCTTTTGGAGAGCCAAGGCCGTAAAGGCAGGAGACCGTACACACTACCACGCAGTCTTGCCTTGTAAGGACGGAAGCCGTAGCGGCATGGCGGAGCCTGTCTACCTCTTCGTTTATTGATGCGTCTTTTTCTATATGGGTGTCGCTTTGGGGTATATAAGCTTCAGGCTGGTAATAATCGTAGTAGCTGACGAAGTAATTTACGGAATTTTGCGGAAAAAGGGAACGAAGTTCCTGGCACATTTGCGCCGCAAGGGTCTTATTCGGCTCTACCACCAAGGTGGGCTTGTTAAGCTTTTCTATTACCCAGGCGGCCGTAGCGCTCTTTCCGGTGCCGGTGGCCCCCATTAGGACCACGTCTCTTTGGCCGGACTTAAACCTTTCGGCTATCTGCTCTATCGCATGAGGCTGATCGCCTGAAGGTTTCCAATTTTCATTGACTGTAAAATCTTTGCGAAATTTCTCTATTGCCATATTTCTACCTGTTTTGAGGGTTATGCGCCCTCAATCAATGGTAGTGCGAGAAATTAGGCTTCTTCGGAAAGCTGCTCTTTAAGTTCTGCGAGCTTGCCGTTGTTCATAAGGGCGCTCTGGGCGCTCTCTTCTCCGGAGGCTTCTATGGCCTTGGGGGCTTCCTCTTCCTGTTCCTTTTCGGCGTTCTCGAGTTCATAGGCCCTTTGCTTTACCACAAACTGCCTGTGCTCCAGCCAGAGGTTGCGGGCTGCGGCATATTCAGCCTCCCACTCTTCCCTCTGCTTTTCATATCCGGGAAGCCATTCATTGGACTCCGGATCGAACCCTTCAGGATACTTGTAGTTTCCGTTCTCGTCATACTCGGCCGTCATGCCGTAAAGGGCGGGGTCGAAGTCGTTGGAGGCAAGGTTCACGGCTTCGTTTGCCTGCCTAAGCGAAAGGGAGACGCGGCACCTGTCGAGATCCACGTCTATAACCTTGACGAAAATTTCTTCTCCGGGGGATACCACGGAGGCAGGGTTGGTGATGTGGTGATCGGTGAGCTCGGAAATGTGGATGAGGCCCTCGATTTCGTCTGCCAGGGATACAAACACCCCGAACTGGACGATCTTAGTCACTTTGCCCTTGACAATCTGCCCGGGAACGTGAGTGCGGGCGAAGCGCTGCCAAGGATCTTCCTGGGTGGCCTTGAGCGAAAGGCTGATGCGCTCCCTCTCCACGTCGATGTCTAGAACTTCTACAGTGACCTTCTGCCCCACCTTCACTACGTCGGAGGGGTGATCTATATGCTTCCAGCTGAGCTCGGAAACGTGGATGAGGCCGTCTACTCCGCCCAGATCCACGAATGCTCCGAACTGCACGATGGAACTGACCGTCCCTTCGCAAATCTGGCCCTTCTTGAGCTGGTTCATAAAGGCCTCGCGCACCTCGGACTGGGTCTCTTCGAGGTACTGCCTGCGGGAAAGGACCACGTTGTTGCGGTTCTTGTCCAGCTCCAAAATCTTGGCCTTGATGGTCTGTCCGATGTAGGGGGCGAGATCCCTTACCCTCCTCATTTCCACAAGGGAGGCGGGGAGGAATCCGCGCAGGCCTATATCGACTATCAATCCGCCCTTGACGGTTTCTATGATGGTGCCTTCCACCACTCCGTCGGCTTCCTTGATCTTCTCTATCTCTCCCCAAGCGCGCTCGTACTGAGCCCTCTTCTTGGAGAGCATAAGGCGGCCCTCTTTGTCCTCTTTGGTGATGACGAGGGCTTCAATTTCGTCTCCGAGCTTTACCACGTCTTCCGGATCTGCGTCCTTCTTAATGGAGAGCTCTTTGGCAGGAATGACGCCTTCCGTCTTGTAGCCTATATCGAGCAGTACTTCGTCACGTCCAATTCTTACTACAGAGCCTATGACGAGGTCGCCCTCGTTAAAGTTCTTTACGGTGCTCGTAACGGCCTTTATAAGGTCCTCTTTAGTGCCGATATCGTTTACGGCTACCTGGGGCACGTCATGCAAATTTTCTGTCATAAAGAGTGTTTCTTTTTAGTCGTGCTACTCTGCCCTTTTCAGGGCCATGCGACTCAGAAACACGGGAAGCCGCACAACTCCGGAAAGGTCAGGAAAGCCTCTGGCGAGAACTTACTGACTTATGATAAGTCATTTTGGTTGTTTGCCAAACTGGAGCAAAGTTCCAGTACGTTGTAAATCAGCATCGCGCGGGTCATCGGCCCCACTCCTCCGGGGACCGTCGTGTAAAACGAAGCCTTCTCAAAGCAGGACGGATCGAAGTCCCCCATCAGTTTTCCGTCTTTCATGAAGAAACCCACGTCGACCAGTACGGATCCCGAAGAGATGAAGTCAGGCTTGATAAAGTGGCCCCGGCCCACGCATGAAACTATGATTTCCGATCTTCTCGTGTACTTTTCAAGATTGCGGGTGCGGCTGTGGGCAAGGGTAACGGTGGCATTAAGGCAGGTTAAAAAAGCAGAGATGGGCCTTCCGGAAGTAAGCCCCCGCCCCACAACGCATATGTCTTTGCCCTCGACCTCTATGCCTTCTGATTTCAGCATTTCCCAAACAGCCAAAGCCGTGCACGGCACGATTTTAGGCCTTCCGGCGTCAAGGCGCGAAACGGAAATGGGAGAAAGCCCGTCAGCGTCTTTTCTCGGATCTATTTTTGAAAGGACCGGAAGGGGATCGAGGCCGGGAAGGGGGAGCTGGACTATAAAGGCGGAAACTTTGGGGTCGCCATTGCATTCCTCTACCGCTTCTTTGACTTCAGATTCGCTGGAGCCTGAGGGAAGCAAAAGGCGGGAGAACTCCACCCCCACCCTGCTGCAGTCCTTTTCTTTGCCTCGGATATAGGATAAGGATCCGGGATCTTCTCCGACCATTATCACTTTCAGGGAGGGGTTGAGTCCGCCGGATCTTAGGCTATCCGCCTTCGCCTTTAAATCTTCAAAAATTTTGTCGGCCAGAGCCCTGCCGTCAATCCTGGCCATCTGCCTGCTTTGCTTCTGCCTCTTCTTCCCCTTCTTCGAACATTTTCGCAATTTCCTCTTTGTCCATGTTCTTGCTGATTGCGATCTCGGTGTAGAGGATATCCCTGGCCTGAGAGAGAATCTTCTTTTCCCCATTCGCCATATCGGCGTCTTTTCTGGACAGATCCCTTACCACTTCCGCAATCTGTTCCAAATCCCCGCTGTATATCTTTTCCTGGTTTGCTTTAAATCTTTTAGACCAATTCATCTTTTTCTCTTCCACCCGCTCCGTTTTGAGGAGCTCTAAGATTTCATCGGCCTTTTCGGGGGAGATTACATCCCTCACTCCAATCATGTCCAGGTTTCTGACCGGAATCATGATTGTTAAATCATTGTTGAGTTCGGATATAGTTTTGAGCTTTATGTAAACAGTATTATTCCTGTTTTCAGTGCCTATTACTTTGCAACATCCGTGTCTTGGATAGACAACGATGTCTCCCTCACTGTAAGACATACCATCCTCTAAATAAATCTTGGAAAGAGGCTCTAAGCCCTTATCTCTTACATCTTAAATGCTCTCTCTGGGAATACATAGGATTTTAATGAATTTTTTAAATTTATGGCACCAAAATCATGATTTAAGGCGAAGGGAAGGGGGTAAAAATGAACGAAGAAAATGGAGAAAGCAAGAAGATCCTTTTAGTTGAAAGCGTTTTTGGCATTCGCTCTACCCTTGAAGAAAGGTTTAGGAGAAAAAAAGGGTGGGAAGTAAGGGCGGCGGGAAGCGGAAAAGAGGCTTTGGAGGCCTGCGCTTCTTTCGAGCCGGATCTTATTGTGCTTGACAGGGAACTGTGCGATATGGACGGAAAGGACGCGCTCTATTTCATGATGTCCGTCCAAAGCCCCCTGATAGTCCTCCTCTCCTCTAAAACCGACGAAGCTGATGAGGTAATATGCCTGGGAATGGGAGTTGACGCATATTTGGAAAAGCCCGTATCGGAGAGGATTGTAGAAGCGGAGTGCATGGCTCTTTTCAGGCGCATGGATAAAACCAGGCTGGGTTACGGCAAGAGGGCCATCCGGAGGGGGGAACTATATATAGATCCCTCAGGCAGGGAGGTTGAAGTCGGGGAAAGGAAAGTAAACCTTACAAAAACCGAATTCGACATTCTCCTTTCTCTGGCCAAGCGGCCGGGAGAAGCCTTGAAAAGAGAAGAAATAGCCTCCATGATCCAGAGCTCCGACGCTTTTCAGTCCCTGCGCTTCATAGACACCCACATAAAGGAAATCAGAAAGAAAATCAGACCCGCTGCAATAAGGACTGTTAGGGGAGTGGGGTACGCTTTGGAAAAGGAAAAAGCGGAAAGGAAGGGGAAGTGAGAGACAGGCACGACAGGGGCCGTACGGGCGCTTTTCCGGGAAAGCTTCCCTATTACAGGACGAGCGCGGGAAAGTTTGAAAGGCTGACGGCCATTCAAATGCGCAGGCTTTGGAGGAAAGATTCCAGATTCGGACGCATGGTGGAGGTGCAGATTCAGGAATTGCCCCCCTTTCTTTGCCTTGAAAGCGGAGAGAACCTCTATTCGGCCGTAAAGGAGGGGGAGAAGGGGGGCAAATTCAGGATCGTCCTCTACAGCAGGACTCTGGCCGAAAACTGCGCGGACGAATCCTCCCTTAACGAGGCCATAGAGGGGGAAATGGTGCTGAGGCTGGCCGAAATTTTCAACGAAAGGCCCGAAGACATAGATCCCGATTTCGGGTTCGACTCCTGAAACGGGATTACAAACTTTCCTGTATTTTCCTTACTGTAAAATTTGATTGAACTTTTGACCTCCTGCAGGCAGCCCGAAGAAAGGATGCGATGACGCCAGATTTCCCGGATGATGACTCCTTCACCGATCCGCCCAGCTTCTTACCTTCCTCAGGCTCGTACCAGCGGCCTAAAAAGGCGGCTCCTGTAAAAAAGGAGTACAATCCCTACCTTCACGGAGCGCCCATTCAAGGCCCGAGGGTGGCCGTAAGCGGAAAGAAACGCAAGCAGAGGGGGCGCCTTCCCAAAGGCAGCAGCCATGTAAGCTTTACGAGCAAGCTTCCGCATAAAAGGCATCATATTTTTTTAACTCTGTGCACGATTCTGGTTTCCATCATCTTCCTTCTGGTGGGCGCAGCCGGAGGCCTGTACTTGTGGGTGGATCACCAGATCCAGCACTATCAGGCTCTGACCACAATGCCCAAAAACAACATTGAGGAAAGCTGGCTTATAACGGGAGTGGACCAAAGGGACGGAGCCGCGGGAACCGGAGCCGCGGGGTCGGTTCCGGGATTCAGGACAGACACCATAATGCTTTTAATAAAGCCCAAGCATGGCAAAGACGCCCTGATTTCCATTCCCAGAGACACCCTGGTTTACGAAAACGGCTACTACATGAAAATTAACGCCATAGCCGAAGACTACGGCTGGCCGGCTTTGGCTTCAAAGGTAGAGCAGCTTACGGGAGTAAAGATAGATCACGCCGTCAGGGCGAATTTCAACACCATAGAGGACGTTGTAAACGCCATGGGGGGAGTCTACGTCTGTTTCGACAGGACTGTAGACGATCCCTATTCGGGCTTTGAGTGGAAGTCGGGATGCGGGGTCATGAACGGGGAGACCGCGCTGGCGTTCGCCAGGGAAAGGCACTCGGATCCCTTAGGAGACATCGGCCGCGAGCAGCAGCAGCGCATCCTTATCCGCTATATGTTCAACGCCATGCTGAAACCCAGTTTTTACCTTAATTTCAAGAAAGTGGCCAAGGTTATACAGATAGGCCTTCAAAACGTGAAGATAGACAATACTTCCCACGCCAACACCCTCATCACTATGGCTTACGTCTTCTATCAGGCCACCCATCACGGAATAACGGGCATCCCTTATATCTCGGACCTGGGTTACGAAGTGCCCGGGGTGGGAGACTGCATACTCTGGAATACCACAGAAACAAAGCAGATGTTCCAGAATATAATAAACGGAAAGCTCCCCGCAGGTACCGTGGGCGGCGTACAGTGATAGATTAAGGTAAAGGGGAAGGATAAAGTGGACAACTACGATCCGCTGCCCGACTGCACTTTTGGGCAGGCTGTCGCGAGGTTCTTCAAAAAGTACGTCCAGTTTAAAGGGGCGGCGTCAAGAAGCGAGTTCTGGTGGGCGTTCCTGTTTTACTTCGTAATCGGAATAATTCTGATATTGGTAGGGGATGCCAGCCACGTGCTGAGGATTCTCGTATTCTTGTGGGATCTGGCGATCGTTATTCCGGTGCTTTCCCTCACTTGCCGGCGCCTGCACGACGGAGGCTTTTCGGGAAAACTCACATGGCTCGTTTGCTTGCCCGTTTTAGGCGAACTGGCTTTGCTGGTGATGTGCGCCCTTCCCACCCGCGACGACCGCTGGAAAGACGAGTGGTTCGCCAAAACGAATTAGAAAAGAGTGAATAATGGCAACTAGAAAAATTATGCTTACCAGGCTTGAAGACGGCACCGTGGAAGCCCGCAGCCAAAGCGGGGCGAGAATGGTGCTGGGCCACATGGAAGGAGTGTTCGACCCGGGCGAAGTGGCTCAGATTGCGCTGGCGGGATGCGCGATCTTAAGCTCCAGAAGAGTGACTGAGGGAGACGAAGTCAGGGCTGAAGTGTCGGGAGAGTACAACGAAGAGTCCAACCGCTTCGAATCCTTCAGCGAAACCCTCTTTATAAAGGGGGATGACGAACCCGGAAAGCTCGAGCAGGCAGTCCAGGATGCGATAAGGACGAACTGCACCATAGCGAGAACCTATGAGCGCGGAGCGAAAGTCCAAGTCAACGTCGAGATAGAGAAAAAGTGAGCCTAGCTCCCCTTTTCAATCCCCAGAAAAGAAAGCCCGATCCCAAGCCTGCCAAGGTGAACCTCAGGGTAATCATAGGCCTGGGCCTGATTGTGTGGGGCGCGGCCTTCCTCTATGTCGCAGTAGTGGAAATGCTGATTCAGAACCTTTTCCCCGCATACGCCCTTTTGATAACATGCTTCGGCCTGGCGATAGGGGTCCTTTTAATGCTTTGGGAAGTTATTTACAGAGACAAGTACTACAGCAAGCCTGAGCGAAGGCACAGAAAAAACTGACTAAAGTTCCAGGTGCTTTTCGGAAACGACTTCGAGATCGTGATCGAGCTCGAAAAGCATGGGTTCTGCCGTAGGCAGGTTTAACTGCTGAACCTCTTGAGCGCTCAAGTGGTTCAGTTTTTTTATGAGGGCGCGAAGGGAATTGCCGTGAGCGCAGACCATCACCAGTTTGTTTTGCACAAGCTCCGGCACTATCTGAGCGTACCAATAGGGCTCAAGGCGACCCAAAACGTCTTTTAAAGACTCGGTTTTTGGCACGAACTCGTACTTGGGATCGCCTTCCTGGCTGTAGGGGCTCCCTTCTTCTATGGGTTTGGGAGGGGTGTCGTAAGAGCGCCTCCAGAGCATGAACTGCTCTTCTCCCACTTCATTTTTCACTTCCTCCTTGTTGCGGCCCTGAAGGGCTCCGTAATGCCTTTCGTTAAGCCTCCACGATCTTTTAACGTCTATCCAGCCCCTTCCTTCTTCCTGAAGGCAGTAAAAAGCCGTGGCAATGGAGCGTTGAAGGAGGGAAGTGAAAAGGAAATCGGGATAAAGCCCGTTAGCCTTGAGAATCTCGCCGGCCTTTTGAGCCTCTTTTATGCCGTTTTGACTGAGGGGGACATCCACCCATCCGGTAAACCTGTTTTCCAGGTTCCATTGGCTTTCCCCGTGCCTCAAAAGAATCAATTTGTACATGATCCCATTTTATTTCTTTTACGCCAGGGCTATGGCCAGAAAGAGGCAGATGAGGAGGAGCCTGGAAGATAAAAGCCTCATCCCGTTTTTCCAACGTTTTTTTGCCACGGACCGGCAGGAAAGGAAAATGAGGGCGAGATCGCAAACGTCGTAGGGCGCCACCAGCCAGGGGATGCGGTAGTAACCCAGAAGGAAGGAAAGGGAGAGGAGGGAAAAGAAGAGGAAGACGGGGATAAAAAAGGCGTAGCTCGACCCAAGCCATACTGCAAGGGTTATTTTGCCGTGCTTTTTATCTTCAATCCTGTCTCTGAAGTTGTTTACGGCCAAAATTGACACGCTGCTTAGGCCGAAACAAATGGAAAGAATTGCAAACAAGGCCGAATTAAAGTGTAAAAAGGAGCTTTGGGCTATAAGGTAGCCGCTTGCCATGGTGTCTACGAAACCGAAGAAGGTTAAAACGGATATCTCCCCCAAAGCCATATAGCCATAGGGCTTTTTCCCTCCCACATAAAACCAGCCTGCCAAAAAACAGGCCAGGCCTATAAAAAGAAACCAGAAATCCTCCGCTATGGCGCAGGCTGCAATGCCTGAGGCTGCGCTGATTAGGCCGCATATTCCGCAGGCAATCAAAAGTTCCTTTTTCTTCGCAAGCCCGGAAGCTAGAAGCCGGATGGGGCCGCGATCTTCACCTTCCGGGCCCCGCCTCCCCTCGTCGGATCCCCTTATCCCGTCCGAATAATCGTTTGCAAAATTGGCGAAAAGCTGCATAAAAAGAGCCGTTAAAAGGCAAAGCAAGGCTTCTAAGTACCCCATGGGGCCAAATGTTTTGCAATTCAAGCCCAAGTCCAGAAGAAAAGCTCCTATGACAGGGCAAACTCCGGCTGGGAGCGTGCGTAGCCTGGCCCCCAAAAGCCATTTGCGCATTTTACAAAGGCTTTACCAAGGGGAAAGTAATGGTATCCCGTATAGTAAGTCCGGTCATTGCTATAAGCAGCCTGTCTATGCCCATTCCCATCCCTCCGGCGGGAGGCATTCCATAGCTCATGGCTTCCAGGAAATCTTCGTCTACAAGCATGGACTCTTCGTCTCCCATGCTGGCTTGCCTCGCCTGTTCCACCAACCTCTTTCTTTGCACTACGGGGTCGTTTAATTCGGAATAGGCTGTAGCCAGTTCGAATCCTCTGACGTAAAGATCCCACTTTTCAGTGACTCCCGGCCTCGAAGGGGAAGACTTGGTGAGAGGAGAAGTGTCGGTAGGAAAGTTTGCAACAAACGTAGGCTCCCAAAGTGCGGAGGGGTCTTGGGTGTAGAAGTTTTCCCAAAGCTGCTCTACAAGCTTTCCGTGATTCGTCACGGCCTCTTTTTCAAGGCCCAACTCATCGGCAATCTTTAGAAGCTTTTCCACGGAAGTTTGCGGCGTTATTTCTTCTCCCAGCTTTTCGGAGAGGGAACCGTAAAGATCCATCCACTTCCACTCGCCTCCGAAACTGTATTCGCTTCCATCTTTCAAAGTCACGGTTTCAGATCCGAATACGTCCATGGCCGCGCTCTTTATGAGGTACTCGGTAAGCTCCGCCATGCTCTTATACGTTCCAAAGGCCTGATAGGCTTCCAAGGCAGTAAATTCCGGGGCATGGGTGGCGTCAAGGCCTTCATTTCTGAAATTCCTGTTTATCTCGAAGACCTTTTCCACTCCGCCCACAAGCAGCCTCTTCAAAAAGAGTTCCGGAGCGATTCTCAGGTACAGATCCATATCCAAAGCATTCATGTGAGTCACAAAAGGCTTGGCCGAAGCCCCTCCGTGAATGGTTTGAAGAAGCGGGGTCTCGGCCTCCATGTACCCTCTTTGGGTGAAGCGGGAACGCAGGGAAGAAAGGGTCTTCGACCGTACTTCAAACGTTTTTCTTTCTTCCCGGCTGACTATTAAAGCCACATAGGGCTTTCTCGTGCGCTGTTCGTCGCTAAGCTCTTTATGCATCACGGGGAGGGGCCGCAGAGCCTTTGAGGCCATCTTCCAACTTTTGGCCATTATGCTCAGCTCTCCGGTGTTGGAATTGACAATCTCCCCCTCTGCAAAGATAAAGTCTCCGATATCCGCCATCTGCTTGAAGGAAGAAAGGGATTTCTCTCCGATCTCTTTTTTGGAAATCATGATTTGAAGCGAATTAAATTCGCCGTCCTGAAGCTTTACGAAGCAGAGACCTCCGGCGTTGCGGATAAACATGGCCCTGCCCGCTACAGCCGCGCTCTGCCCGCTTTTTGCGCCATTTTCAAGTTTTCCGGCCCATTTTTCCCTAATTTCCTTTATTGAGGAAGTTATGGGAAGCTCTACCGGGTAGGGATTGACCCCTTCTTCAAGCATTTCATCTCTTTTGGCAATTCTTACCAGGGTCTGCTCGGGAAAGGAAATCTGGCCAAAATCTTTCAGCCCCCGGGCGGAAATTTCTTCAACCCCTTCCCCTTCTTTTATCCAGCGGCCTACAGCTTCTTCCTCTTCCATAAGCTTTTCGGCCCTCTCCAAGGGAAGCAGCTGCGAATCCGTATTCTCTCTATTTTCTTCTGACATACAATACAGTATAAAAAACTAGGCGGCTCCAAGGCTGGAACTCGAAAGGGCTTATAAAGTAAAAGAAGCCGAAGGCTGTAAAATAGCCTGTAACAATGACGTTTTCAGAAAGCAAGAGCGATGGAACGGATCCTCTCTTCAAAAGAACGCTGCAAGCGTATAAGAGAAGAGACTATGACACCTGCAAACATAGTCACTTACGTGCGCATCCTAATGGTAATAGCCATCGTCATTTTGCTGGCTTTTGCGGGGCCTGACAAAAGCAACGCCGAAAGATGGGTTGCCGCGGCCCTGTTCATAATTGCAGCCAGTACCGATAAATTGGACGGATACCTGGCCAGGAGCCGCAATCAGGTTACAACCTTGGGAAAGTTGCTCGATCCTGTGGCCGATAAGCTCCTCATATGCTCCTGCCTTATAGTGCTTTCATGTTTTGGAACCGTATGGTGGTGGGTCACCGTCCTGTTCCTCATTCGCGAGGGCTGGATCACAATACTTAGGATCTATGCCAAAAGAAAGTACGCCATAGTGGCTGCAGCCGATTTTTTGGGAAAGCTGAAAACGGTATTCGAATGCGTAGCCGTGGGAATGCTTCTTTCGCCTCTGTGGGCAGTACCGAAAATGCCTATAATCTTGGCCAGTTCCTACTATTACCTGACGATGATTGTCTTGGCAATCGCCTTGTGCCTTTGTTTCGCTTCGGGAGCCAGCTATACGGTTTCCATTTTTTCGCAAATGAGAAAGGCTTCACATGCATCCGGAAAATGAGGATGCTGCAAAAATCCTGGAAATATGCTTCCGTTCAGGATGGCATATCGCGTGCGCAGAAAGCCTGACAGGAGGCCTTTTGGCGGATGCTTTCGTGTCTATTGCGGGGGCGAGCAAAAGCTTTGCGGGATCTTTGGTAATTTACGATTCCAGGGAAAAAGAAAAGGTCTTGGGGGTGGAAGGGAAAATCCTTTCAAAAAAGGGCGCCGTGGAAGAAGAGGTGGCTCTGGAAATGGCCGAGGGAGCCGGACGGGTTTTTTCTTCCTCCTCCCCCCTCCTCCTCCTTTCCACTACCGGCGTAGCCGGACCCTCTTCCGACGGATTTAAACCCGTGGGGACAGTTTGCTGCGGCGTAATCGCCCCCTTTCGCCCTCCCCTTCTTCGGACTTTTCACTTTTCCGGAGGGAGAGAGGAAATAAGGAGGGCGACGGTTTTGAAGATCCTCAAATTGACTTTAGGCGTTCTCTTGCATTCGCCATTGGAATAACTATCGGTCCACAAGTGTTTAAGAACAAAAACAGCCCGTCTTCGACGGAAGCGTTCTAAGCTGAAAGGAGAATAGTGGCCAAATTACCTGAACAGGAGTCCTCTCCTTTGACTCCCTCCCAGGCTACAGCGGTTAGGTTATACAGAAAGCAACTGGATCTGGCTCAGCAGCTCAGAAGGCAATACGAGGAGAGAAAGTCTCTTGCCGGACGAGAGTCCATGCGGCCTATGCAGAAACGGCTTATGAGGAATTCCGCCAATGGAGCGGCGATAGGGAACGGAATCCTGTTTCGCGAAGTCCTTGGGGAAGTCATCCGATCTCTGCGCACCGAGCGAAAAGAGACCCTTCACGATATAGCCGAGAAAACCGGGGTTTCCTTGGGGTACCTTTCGGAAGTGGAAAGAGGCAAAAAGGAAGCGAGCAGCGAAGTGATGGAATCCATTTCCCTGGCGCTGGGGCTTAGGCTTAGCGACACTTTAAGGCTCGTAGCCACTGCGCTCGATCTCAATGAAACCGACAGAAAGGAGGTTCTGAAAAGCGGGATGCTTCGCAAGTAGCCTTGTTCCCTTCCCATGCTAAGATTGTCTCTCAAATGATTTTTGGCAGAGTGTTTTTTAGCTTTAGGAAGTTTTATGCCCTCTAAAGAAAAAGATGAAGAAATGGAAAAAGAGGCGGGAACCCGTTCCCAGCAAGAAGCCGCTCTAAATAACGCGCTAAGTCAAGTGGAAAAAAGTTTTGGAAAAGGAGCCGTAATGAGGCTTGGCGACAGGCCTCAGGTAGATGTTAAAGCCATCTCTACAGGCTCCCTTCCCCTGGACTTGGCCCTGGGAGTGGGAGGGCTGCCCAGAGGGCGGGTAATAGAAATTTACGGCCCCGAGTCTTCAGGAAAAACCACTTTGGCCCTGGAGGCGATAGCGAACGCGCAAAAAGCCGGAGGGCAGGCGGCCTTCATCGACGCGGAACATGCGATAGATCCCGAGTACGCTAAAAACCTGGGTGTGGATATTGATTCTCTGGTGGTCGCCCAGCCGGATTCGGGAGAACAGGCTCTGGACATCGCCGATATGCTCATAAGAAGCGGCGCCCTCGACATCATAGTCATAGACTCGGTGGCGGCCCTTGTGCCCAAGGCAGAAATCGACGGAGACATGGGAGACAGCCATGTAGGCCTTCAGGCAAGGCTTATGAGCCAGGCTCTCCGAAAGCTCACATCAATCCTGGATAAAACCGGGACTACGGCCATCTTCATAAACCAGCTGCGCGAGAAAATAGGCGTGATGTTCGGAAATCCCGAGACCACTACCGGGGGGAACGCCTTGAAGTACTACTCTTCGGTAAGGCTGGATATTCGAAGGATAGAGACTCTGAAGAACGGTTCTGGAAATCCGATGGGAAACAGGGTAAAAGTGAAGGTGGCCAAAAACAAGGTGGCCCCTCCCTTCAGGACTGCCGAGTTCGACATCCTTTACGGCAAGGGGATTTCCCAGGAGGGATCCCTGCTCGACATGGGCGTGGAAAGGGGAGTCGTCACCAAGGGCGGCTCATGGTTCACCTATAAGGGCCAGCAACTGGGCCAGGGCAAGGAAAACGCCAGATCCTTCCTGGAGGAACATAAGGACGTAGCTTCCCAGATAGAGGAAGAAATAAAGGCGAGCTTTGAAGTCTCGCAATGATAGACAGCTCCCAGTTTCTTAAAGATCACGCTCCCAAATTTCCAAAAGAGCCTTCCAAAAGCCAAACTCCCCCTTCTTCCCAGGCCTATAAGTTTGCCTTGAGATCCCTTGGGGCCGCGGGGGCAAGCGAAAAGCGGCTTAAAGAGAGAATGAAAAGGAGGGGCTTTTCGCAAGAGGATGTCTGCAAAGCCGTTCAAATCCTGAAGGCCATGGGATTTTTAAATGACGGGGTTCTGGCGAAAGAGATTGTGGAAAAGTCCGCAAAAGCCATGGAAGGCGAACCCCTAATACGCCTCAGGCTTCAAAAAGCCGGAATCGGGGAAGACGATTGCGTGCTGGCCATAAAAGAGGGAGAAGAGGAGATCGAAGAGGGAAGGGGGAGGTTTCTTCTGTTTTTGAAAGAGGAATCCGGATCCGACCTTCAAAAGGCCTTGAAACTCTGCAAGAAAAAAGGCCAGCCCTTGGGGCTGGCCATGAAAATCGGGGCTTCCTGTACCCCGGGTTCTGTCACGCCTTAAAAAGGCGCGGGTGGCTATCCATCTAGTTTGCCTGTCGCCAGGCAAATCAAGCGATCTACCCGGATGCGAAGCGAGCAACTTCAATGCATCCTGCTTGATCTTGCTCCCGATGAGGCTTGCCTGCGGCCTTTGTTGCCAAAGTGCCCGGTGGTCTCTTACGCCGCCTTTTCACCCTTACCCCCAAAGGGGGCGGTTTATTTTCTGTTGCGCTTTCTCTCAGGTTTTCCTGGGCGGGCGTTACCCGCCATCGCGCTCTATGGAGCCCGGAAGTTCCTCGCGGAAAGTCTCCGCGCAGCCACCCGGAAGCCCTGGCATCCATGGTATCAAATAACGCCTTTGTATGAGAAACTTAAAGTAGGGAAACAGGATTCGGAGGAGAATCGGTGGAGAGGAAAGTCGAGGCCGGAAAAGTTTGGAGCTGTAAGCAACCCGACAGGCCCAAAGCGAATCCGAAAGGGGCTCAGAACGCCTCCGGGGCGCGCTTTCGCGCCTCAAAATATCGGCCTCTCAGCTATCTGAAGGATCCGATAACGGAAGAACGGGGCCGTATTTGCGAAAAAGGGCTGCAGGGCTTAAGCGGCCTTCAAGGCTCCGCTTATAAAATGGAGCTTTTAGGCCGTGACTTTTTTCTAGTTTAAACAATCAACCGGCGCCCCGGGCCATGCAGAAATCCCGGGAGCCGGAAACGGCAAACCAATTCTTACAGGCCTGAAAATACGAAAAGGAGTGCTCAGCCGTGGTATCCGTGCTCGGAAAAATGCTCAGGATGGGGGAGGGCCATCAACTTAAAAAGCTCTCGAATATAGCCCAGGCGGTAAACAACCTAGCCGATGAGACTAAAGCCCTGAGCGACGAAGAGCTCAAAGCCAAAACCGTCGAATTTAAAGAGAGGCTGGGAAGAAAAGAGAGCCTCGACTCCCTGCTTCCCGAAGCTTTCGCGGTGTGCAGGGAGGCATCCGACAGAGTCCTGGGCCTTAGGCCTTTTGACGTGCAGCTTATGGGGGGAGCCGCCCTCCACTTCGGAAATATAGCCGAAATGAAGACGGGGGAGGGAAAGACCCTCGTAGCTTCCCTGGCCAGCTACCTTAACGGCCTGACCGGAGAAGGGGTGCATGTGGTAACGGTAAACGACTATCTTGCCAGCTACCAGTCTGAGCTTATAGGGAGAGTCCATAAGTTTTTGGGGCTTTCCGTAGGATGCATCCTGACCGAGCAGGCCCCCGCTGTCAGGGCCAAGCAGTACCAGGCCGACATCACTTACGGCACCAACAACGAATTCGGCTTTGACTACCTTAGAGACAATATGACTTGGGATAAGGAGGATCTCGTTCAAAGGGGGCACAACTTCGCCATAGTGGACGAGGTTGATTCCATATTGATAGACGAAGCCCGAACCCCCCTCATAATCTCGGGGCCCTCCGAAGGGGACGTCACCCGCTGGTACGCCCAGTTCGCCAAACTCGTTCCCTCCCTCTTAAGGGATCAGGATTACGAAGTAGACGAAAAGAAAAAAGTAGTGGGCATATTGGAACCCGGGATAGAGAAAGTGGAAGACTACCTGGGCATAGACAACCTCTACGAGCCCTCCAATACCGCCCTCATAAGCTACTTGAACAACGCCATAAAGGCCAAAGAGCTGTTTATAAGGGACAAAGACTACGTGGTAAGGGGCGGGGAAGTCCTGATAATCGACGAGCACACGGGAAGGATTTTGCCCGGACGGCGCTATAACGAGGGGCTCCACCAGGCCCTGGAAGCAAAAGAGCACGTGAAGGTGCAGGCGGAAAACCAAACCTTTGCGACCATCACCCTGCAAAACTACTTCAGGATGTATAAAAAGCTTTCCGGCATGACGGGAACCGCGGAAACTGAAGCCGCAGAGTTTATGAACACTTACAAGCTGGGCGTCATCCCCATTCCCACCAATAAGCCTGTGATAAGGAAAGATCAAAACGATCTGATTTTCAGGACCAAAAGGGAAAAGCTGAGTGCGATAGTAAGGGATGTGGCCGAGCACTACGAAAAAGGCCAGCCGGTGCTTTTGGGCACGGCCTCCGTGGAGTCTTCCGAAGTTCTTTCTTCCCTCCTTGACGCCGCAGGCATCCCCCATACCGTCCTAAACGCCAAGCAGCACGAAAGGGAGGCCGCGGTCGTAGCGGTGGCGGGAAGAAAGGGAATGGTTACTGTGGCCACCAACATGGCCGGCAGGGGCACCGACATAATGCTTGGGGGGAACGTAGAATTTCTTACCGACAAAGCGCTAAAAGATCAGGGCTACTCTGCAGAAGACACCCCGGAAGAGTATGAAAAACTGTGGGGCCCCACCTTGGAAAAGGTGAAAGAAGAAGTAAAGAAGGAACACGATGAAGTCGTGGAGCTGGGGGGCCTCTACGTTTTGGGCACCGAAAGGCATGAGTCCAGACGCATAGACGACCAGCTGAGGGGAAGGAGCGGAAGGCAGGGGGATCCGGGAGAGTCAAGATTCTACCTGTCTTTGGAAGACGACCTTATGCGCCTGTTCAACACCCAGATCGTGGCCCGCGTCATGGCGAAGGGAATGGTTGAAGGAGAGCCCATCACTGCCAAACAGGTGAGCCGCGGAGTCTATAACGCGCAAAGGGCCGTAGAGTCCAGAAACTTCGAGATTAGAAAAAACGTGCTTGAGTACGACGACGTTATGAACAAGCAGAGGGAAATCATATACGCCGAGCGCGGGAACCTGGTAGAGGAAGACGCGGGAGAGAGCATACGCAACTTTGCCGAGGAAGTGTGCAAAGCCTACGTGTCT
Organism: Aeriscardovia sp.; assembly: GCA_017632855.1. GTDB lineage: Bacteria > Actinomycetota > Actinomycetes > Actinomycetales > Bifidobacteriaceae > RGIG1476. The sequence goes on along the minus strand of JAGBQM010000014.1, from coordinate 26,460 downwards.
TCCGCTTTCCAGGGAAGGCAGAAGACGGAACTGTGGAACCTGGATTCGCTTTGGGAGGCGCTTTCCAACCTTTATCCCCTCTCCCTTGACGAGGAAGAGGAAAAAGAGGCCATTTCAAAACTTTCCCCTTCAGCCGCGTTAAAGAAGCTTTCAGACGACGTTTCCGCCGACGTGCTCTCCCAGTTTGACGAAAAGAGGCAAAAGATGGGAGAGGATGCGGCGCTGGATCTCGAAAAGAAGATAGTCCTCAACGTGATAGACAAAAAATGGAGGGAGCACCTCTATGAGATGGACTATCTAAAAGACGGCATAGGCCTAAGGGGCATAGGGCAAAGAGATCCCCTCGTCGAGTACCAGAGGGAGGGATACCAAATGTATTCTTCAATGGTGGAAGCCATAAAGGAAGAATGCGTCAACCTCTTCTTTGCCATAAAGCCCGCGCAGATAAGGGAAGTCGTAAACGCCCAGGTTGAAGAGGAAAAAGAAGCCGAAGAGGTTGAAGAAGGGCAGGATGCGGCCCTTGAAAACATGGAAGAGGAGGAAGGAAAAGAGGAAGAAGTGTCGGGAAGCGTGGAAGCCAAGCTTTCGCCTATAACCCACGAAGACAAAAAGCTTCCTTTAAAGGTCAGAGTAAAGGCGGCTTCCAACGCACTTACCCCCTGGTCTGACGGCCGCACCTTCCCCGGAACGCCCAAAAACGACCCCTGCCCATGCGGATCGGGGAGGAAGTACAAAATGTGCCACGGACAGAACGAAGGTGAAGAAAGCCAAGAGCAAAAAGTGTAAACTTTTTACTTATGGTAAATATTTTCGCCCTGGATATAGGCGGTACGAAAATCGCCTGCGGCATATACGATGAAAACTTAAACCTGATTCGGGAATGGAAAGTCCCTACCGGCAAGGGGCTTTCGGAGATAGAAGGGGCAGTATTAAAGTCGTGCAGAAGGGCGTGCGAAGAGGAAGAAATAGCCGCTGTGGGAATCAGCGCCGCCGGAAATATAAAGCCTGATCGCAGGACTATAGCTTTTTCTACCAATATCCCCTGCTGGATAGACTATCCCCTCGCCGAAATTATCGAAGGCGAGTTCAAGGTGCCCGTAATCGTTGAAAATGACGCAAATGCGGCGGGTTGGGCGGAATTTGCCCATGGCAGCGGAAAAGGCAGCTGCAACATGGTAATGGTCACTTTGGGCACCGGCATGGGGGGAGCCTTAGTCCTAAATAAGGAACTCTACCGCGGAAGCTTCGGCATGGCAGGCGAAGTCGGCCACCTTCCCATGGTCTCTTCGGGCCTTCCCTGCGGATGCGGTCTGTTTGGATGCGCTGAAAAATACGCCAGCGGCACCGCGCTTGAGACTCTGGCAAAGCAGGCGGTGAGAAGGGATCCTGCAGCCGGAGCCAAGTTGCTCGACATGACGGGGGGAGACCCCGAAAAGATAACGGGCTCCACCGTTTTTGCCGCAGCCGAGGCGGGAGACAAGCTCAGCATGAGCATTTTCCAGGAGACTGGAACGTGGCTCGGAAAGACTTTAGCCGCCATCAGCGCCGTGCTGGATCCCGACACTTACGTGCTGGGGGGCTCTGCCGCCACCCCCTCCTCCTCTCTGAAGCCCGAAACGCCTACCCTCAGTTCCTCCAGGCCTCTTCTTTCAGGCCTCAGGCGGAAATCAAACTTGCGAAATTCAGCGGCGACGCGGGACTTATAGGAGCGGCCGACCTGGCCCTTAGAAAGGTTAGAGAATAAATGTGCACCACGGTGAAATGGGAAAGCGAAGGCTTTCACTTTGTAGGGCGAAACTTGGATTTTGAAGTCTCTTACGGGCAAAAACCCGTGGCGACTCCCAGAAATTTCGTCTTTAACTTCAGAAACGGCCTTACATTGGAAAGCCATCTGGCGATAATAGGCATGGCAACTGTGGCCCAGGGTTATCCCCTCTATTTTGACGCCACCAACGAAAAAGGGCTTTCCGCCGAAGGCCTCATGTTCAAAACGGCGAAGTATTCCCCTCAAAGGGGCGAAAATTGCTTCGCTTCTTTTGAGCTTATACCCTACCTTCTGGGAACCTGCCAATCTGTAAAGGAAGCAAAAGAGCGCCTGAAAGAAATAAAAGTGACCGACGAAGCTTTTTCTTCCGCCTTCCCCCCTTCTCCCCTCCACTGGATGATTTGCGATCAAAAAGAGTGCATAACGGTGGAAGTGGAAGACGGGAAAGTCAAGGTCTACGACAATCCGGTAGGAGTGCTCACAAACTGCCCGGACTTCGGAAAACAGCTTTTCTCCCTAAACAATTACCCATTCCTTTCCCCTTCCGATCCAAAAGATCGATTTTCTTCCTCCTACCCCCTCTCTTCCTACAGCCGGGGCATGGGGACGAGAAACCTTCCCGGAGGGCTGGATTCGGAATCAAGGTTTGTAAGGGCCGCCTTTTCCGCCCTCAACGCCTCCAAGGAAAAGGACGAAAAGAAGGCCGTCGCCCAGTTCTTCCATATTCTTCGCTCCGTTTGCCAGATAAAGGGGCTTGACGAAGTTGAAAGCGGATTCGAATACACCATCTACACTTCATGCGTGGATATGGACAGATGCATCTACAGGTTTATGACCTATGAGGATTTTGAAATCAAAGAGGCGGCCCTCTTCGCCTGCGATCTGGACGCGAAAGGCTTGACGGAGTTCTAATAAAAAAGGGGCGAAACCGCCCCTTTTTTATTAGAGCCTAAGCTTCAACCGGAGCCTTGGAAGCGGCTGCGGCTTCCTCTTGACGAAGCTCTTCCGCCTCCCTCTCTTTCTCCTGGGCCTCAAGCTTTTTCATGGGCCTGTTTGCAAAGACGATGCAGGCGGTAATTGCCGCAAGTCCAAAGCAGCAAATCACTATTATCAAAACCGGTTTGTAAGTCTTGCCCAAAGCGTCGTAAAGCCAGCCGTAAAACTCTGTGCACAAGGCCACGACCCCGTAACCTGCGATGCTAAGCCTTGAGTATATTACGCTGTATTCTTTGCCTCCGAAGGCCTGGCGGGTGACCCAGGGAACTATTATTCCCAAAGTGCCGGTTCCGGATCCCGCAAAGAAGGCGCTGGCCACTGCCACAGGATAGTAATGGGTGCAGAAGAGGCCTATCCAGCCCAAAATTCCGGGAACTGCCAGTATGGCCACCGCAAGGTTGGTGTTAAGCCTGTCTAGAAGGTAGCCTCCGTAGGTCTTTCCCACAAGCGATCCAATCTCGGCAAAAGAGCATATAGAGGCCGCGGTGAGAGCGGAAAGGCCGGCAGTCCTCTGATAGGGCTGCATATAGGAGTCAAATCCCCTCACTCCCTCAAAGAGGATGACCATAAGAAGGACCACGAGGAAGATCCCGCTTGTAAATGCCTGCTTTTTGGAAAGCCCTATATTGGGGTTGAGGGCGTTCTTGCCTACCTTAGCCTTCTTTGGAGAGGGCGTGTTGGCGAGGAGCTTTTCTTCTCCCCATGCGTATTCCCCTTTGGAACGGTCGGGCTTTAACTTCAAAACGAAGAGGGTGAAGGGAAGAAGGCAAATTGCAAAGGCGAGGCCTATTCCTACGTAGGCCCCCCTCCAGCCGAAGTGGTGTATAACTACGACGGCCAGGGGCTGGAAGATTGTTCCGGCCAGGGCCGTAAACGCGAACATAAGGCTTAAAACCGTTCCGAATTTTTCCGCAAACCAGTTGGAAAGCAAGATAGTGGGAGCGAGGATGAGGGGGGTAGTGTAGAGAAGGCCGTTGATTATGAAGATCAGGTACATCTGCCAAAGGGATGTGGCAAAGTAGCAGCATATGTAGCAGATTGCGCTTCCCGCTATGCAGACGCTCAAAAGTAGCTTCGTGTTTACCTTTTCCAAAAGGTTTCCGGCCACTATGAGTATTATCACCGTTCCTATCAGCTGGAAGGTGACTATGAGGGAGACCTGATCCTGCTTGGCGTGAAAGGCGGTTCTAAGCGAGTGGTAGAACTGCCCCCTGGTATTTCCCTCAAGTCCGTCGCCTATAAATTCCAACAGGCAACATCCGATCCAAATCACCCAGGGCTTGTATTTGTGGGTATTTGGGGGGAGGGATTGATTTTGGGCTGTGGAATTGTTAAAATTAAGACTTCCATTGGAATCGGCCTTTGGAACTCCGATTTCTGTGGCGTTTTTCATTCTTTCTTGTTTACTCCTTGCAGTAGGGGTCAAAAGGCAGTTCGCACCTGTCTTTTGTGAGGCGAATACAGCCTCGTATCGACAGGGTACTATATACCCTGTACATTTTTTTGCGCCCTAAATTCCTTTAGGAGCGCCTGAAAATAAATTTTCCTCCTCCTATTCTGTATACTTTCTAATTAAGTAACCGGTTCTGAATTGGAGCATCTTGGGTAAAGCCAAAGTAGAAAAAAGCCAGATGTGGCTGTACCACCTGAGCGTGAGCGTAGTGGGAATTATGGCTCAGAAGTGGTTTACCCCGTCGGTAAGAGGAGAAGAAAACATACCGAAAACCGGACGGGCCATTCTGGCGTCAAACCATTTGGCCGTCATAGACGACGCCGTAATCCCAATCACGGTCAAGCACAGGGACGTGCACTTTATGGGGAAAATGGAATACTTCGTAGGCAAGGGCGTAAAAGGAAGGCTTACCCGCTTCTTCTTCACCAATGTGGGGGTCTTTCCCGTAGACAGATCCGGCGGCGAAGGGGCGGAAAGCGGCCTGGTGACGGCAAAGGAAGTGTTGGAAAGGGGGGAAATATTTGGGATACACCCGGAGGGCACGAGGAGCCCGGACGGAAAGCTCTACAAGGGCCACACGGGCGTGGCGAAATTAGCCTTCGAAACGGGGTCCCCGGTAGTTCCCGTGGCCTTATGGGGGACCAATGTCAGCCAGCCCATAGGCTCCGTCTTCCCACACAGGTTTCCCGTCGCCGTTTCTTACGGACGGCCGATAGAAGTGCCAAAACTGGAGCCTGAAGAAATCACTTACGAAAAACTGCGCAGCCTGACGGATGAAATAATGAAAAAGATTATGATCCTAAGCGGCCAGGAGTATGTGGACATGTACGCCCAGGAGAGAAAGCGCCAGCTTCAGGAAGAAAAACTTCTTAAGGACGAAGAGCTTAAAGAAATTCCGGAGTAGGGGAGGAGAGATCTTCTTTTGGGATGAACAGGCCCAAGGCCCGTCCCAAAAATTCTTTTTCCTCCGTTTCGAGGTTCAGCTCGCTTGAGCATTCGTCTAAAGCGAGGGAAGCCTTCAAATAAAGTTTTTTTATCCTTTCATGGCTCTTTTTTACGGCCCCGCAGCTTTCAAACATATCCATCACTTCTCCCTCCCTTCCTTTTAGGTCTTCTTTTTCGTAGAGCCGAATAAGATCGCCTCTGTCTTTGGGCGAAAGAAGCGAAATGGCGTCCGCCAGAAGGAACGTCCTCTTCTTTTCCCTTACGTCTCCCCCTGTGGGTTTGAGCCCCCCCTTAAGATCCAGAAGGTCGTCGTAAATTTGAAAAGCCACCCCCAAGGGGCTGCCTATTTTCTCTCCCCACTTTTCCGCTTTTTCTTCATCTTTTCCCGCTTCCAAAAAGCCCAGAGAAATTGGGGCTATGGAGGTATAGCTTGCAGTCTTGTAAAGGTAGATGTTTTTTATGCCTTCTTCGAGGCCTTCGACGTCGCTTAGGGGGAGGGAAGGTGAATTGATGTCTAAAATCTGCCCCTTTTCCACCTGCATTTGCATTCTGCAAAAAGCCCTTATGGCGGCAGGGCCGTTATTTGCCATATCGGATTCGAGCAGGGCTTCAACGCTTGCCGAAGCTAAAAAGTCTCCGAGCATGATGGCCATGGCGTCTGCAGACTCGAAATCGAAAGTGGGAGAGGAAAGGGAAGAAAAAAAGGCCTTGCGGCCCGAAGGCCTTCCCCTCCTTACTTCGGATTTGTCTACAATGTCGTCGTGGACCAAGGCGCCTGCCTGAAAAATTTCTATTGCGCAGGCGGCTTGCGCCCCCCCTTCTTTTCCCGCGCAAAGGCAGGAAGCCATTTCCAGGATCGCCCGTAATCTTTTGCCTCCAAGAAGGGACTCGAAAACCTGCCTGTCAAAAAGGGAGGAGGCTTCCTTTAGAGGGCCGCTTAAAGATGAAAAGCTGGGAATGGAAAACAACTTCCTCATCTGGCCCTCCACGCTGGATTTGCAGCTTTCAACCCATGATGAAAAATCCTGCGGTTTCGGGAGGGGGACTTTAGACGCCATATTGTAAATGTTACAGTCAAGGAACGGCAAACGGGTTACGGGAATTTTGGAATAAAAGCAAAAACAATTTTGTTTTATAGCTGGCTTAGGCTTTTTAAAGGAAGGTAGGTGCCTTAGATGCCCCTGATGCCGCAATCAGATGAATTTGAAGAAAAATACGACGAGTCTGATGAGGATGATGGCGAGATTGAGATAGGAAAGGGAAGAGACCTCCCGTCTCACGAACATTTAGACAATGTTGCCGGGGCCAGCGCCGACCCCGTGAAGGACTACTTAAAGCAAATAGGCAGGGTTTCGCTCCTTACTGCAGACGAAGAGAGGGATCTGTCTGAAAGGATAGAAGCCGGACTCTATGCCCAGCACATTTTGGATACCGCCAAAGAAGGCGAGCTATCATTCGAATACAGAAGGCAGCTTCAGTGGGCGGCAAACGACGGAAAGAAAGCCAAAGACCACCTTCTAGAGGCCAACTTGAGACTGGTAGTTTCCCTCGCCAAGCGCTATATAGGCAGGGGCATGCATTTTCTGGATCTCATCCAGGAGGGGAACCTCGGCCTGATAAGGGCCGTCGAAAAGTTCGATTATACGAAGGGGTTTAAGTTCTCCACTTACGCCACCTGGTGGATAAGGCAGGCGATCACCAGGGCTATGGCCGATCAGGCGAGGACCATCAGGGTGCCGGTGCATATGGTGGAAGTCATAAACAAGCTCTCCAGAATCCAAAGGAGGATGCTTCAGGATCTGGGAAGGGAGCCTACCACAGAAGAGCTGGCAAACGAGCTTAACATGCCCATCGAAAAAGTGGAAGAAGTGCAAAAATACGGCAGGGAGCCCATTTCCCTCCATACCCCCCTGGGAGAAGAAGGGGATTCGGAGTTTGGAGACCTCATAGAGGATACCGATGCCATAAGCCCCCAGGATGCCGTCGCCTTCTCCATTCTTCAGGAGGAGTTCAGGCAGGTTTTAAGCACTTTAAGCCCCAGGGAAGCCGGAGTTATAAAGATGCGCTACGGCCTTGAGGACGGTCAGCCCAAGACCCTAGACGATATAGGCAGAATCTACGGAGTCACCCGCGAGCGCATCAGGCAGATAGAGTCGAAAACCATGAGCAAGCTCCGCCATCCTTCCCGTTCCAAAGCCCTTATGGACTTTTTGGATAACTGAGCTTTGCCGGTTTCGAGGGAGGAAGGCCTCCCTTTTTTTGTCCTAAAAGCTGAAGCGGGAAATCCCCTGGGATTTATCCAAGGCCCTAAAAGAGAGGGCCCTAATTCGACGAGGAAGAGGATCCCGACTTGGAAGAAGACGAAGAGGAGGATGAGGAGGAAGATCCTGACTTGCTTTGAGAAGAGGACTTGGAACCCTGCTGTGAAGAAGACGAAGAGGAGGATGAGGAGGACGGGCTCTGGCAATAGACCGTGATGGTGGAACCCGAATCCACGCTCCCTCCCGATGTAGACAGGCTTTCTCCGCTGGGGGCTTGAAGGTTTTCAACCGTCCAGTTGTCTTGGGCGTTTTGAGGAATCAATCTCACTTTAAGCCCCAGGGCCTGAAGCGCGTTCTTCACTACAGACAGCGCTTCTCCCCTCAGCTGGGAGGGGATGCTCACTTTCTGGGGGCCCTGTGAGACGTTTAAGGTGATAGTCGCTCCCTGAGACACCACGCTTCCCGCGGCAGGGGAGGTGTTTACAACCATTCCCTTTGCAACTGAAGAGCTGCTCACCTGCTTTATGGAAATATTGAACCCATCCTGAGAAAGCGTAGTCTGGGCTTCCCCTTCGCTCTTTCCCGCAAGGTTAGGCACAGTGGTTTGCCCGCTTGAAATGAAGAGGGTGACCTTGGTTCCTTCAGACTGGCTGCTTCCCGCGGCGGGGGAGGTTCCGGTCACCCGGTCTTTTGGAATGGTGGGTGAATTTTGCACTTCCACCGACCCTACCGAAAAGCCCGACACGCTCAGGCTCTGCTCCGCCTGCTGCTCGCTCATGCCCACGACGTTTGGAATTTGGGACGTGGCGGGGCCTGCGGAGAACCATACCGTGACGGTGCTGCCTTTTATCACGCTCTTTCCGGAGGTAGGCTCCTGTTTTATCACGTTTCCTTTAGGCTGGTCGGTGGCGGTATCGAGTTCGGCCTGGAACTTTAATCCCACGCTGCTCAGGCTCTGCTGCGCCTCCTGTTCGGTCATGCCGTTTTGTATGGAGGGAACGGTGACGTACTGGGGCCTGGTGGAAAAGTATATCCACGCCCCCGCCCCGCAGCAGGCCGCCAGTATGCACAAAATCAGCCATACTTTCCATGCCTTGCGCTTCTTCCTCACTACCGCCCTTCCGGAATTGAAGTCGCGATCGTAAGCGTGGGAGGAGGAAGAATAATTGGAGGGAGGGGCGGAAGCGGGGGGCATGGCCACCATGGTCTTTTCGGCGTCCAAAGCGGGCTTGTGAAGATCGGAAAGCGGGTTGTAGTCCTCTACCGACGCTTTCTGGCCGCTTAAAATGGCCTGCACGTCCCTTTTAAATTCCGCCGCGGTGCTGTAGCGGTTTTGCCTGTCTTTGGTCATGGCCTTGGCCACTACCGAATCCCAGATCTTGGGAAGGCCGGGAATTATTGAGCTGGGAGGGACGGCGACCTGGGAGACGTGCTGGTAGGCTATGGCCACAGGGGTGTCTCCGGAAAACGGGGGCCGGCCCGTCAGCATTTCGTAGAGAACGCATCCGGCGGAATAGAGGTCGGAGCGCATGTCTATGTTTTCGCCCTTCGCCTGTTCCGGAGACAGGTACTGGGCTGTGCCTACCACGCCCTGGGACTGCGTCATCGTGGTAGCCGAGTCGTCCAGGGCCCTGGCTATTCCGAAATCCATGACTTTTACCACGCCCTGCTCGCTGACCATGACGTTGCTGGGCTTGATGTCTCTGTGGATAATCCCCATTTTGTGGGAGTACTCCAGGGCGTTTAGGATTCCGATTATGATTTGCCCCGCGTCAGTGGGGGAGAGGGCCCCGTTTTCCCTTATTATCTCCCGAAGAGTCTGGCCCTTGACGTACTCCATGATGATGTAGGGGATTTTTTCCTTCTCCCCGTCGGGGCCTTCGGCTTCCTCTTCGCCCGTGTCATAGATGGAAACGATATTGGGATTGTTGAGTTGAGCTACAGATCTCGCTTCCTTGCGGAACCTGGCCAAAAAGACCTGGTCATTGGCGAGATTGGGACGCAAAATCTTTATAGCCACCTGCCTGCCCAAGCGGGTGTCGGTGCCTATATGCACCTCGGCCATGCCGCCATGGCCTATTACCGGCCCTACAGTGTAGCGTCCCTGAGCCAGGCTCTGGGGAGTGAATTGGCTCATCTGAAACTCTCTTTCTCAAATCCGGCGGGAATGCCGGTTGAAGGAAGGATGCCCTCCATAAGCTTGTATGCCTTCATGGCATCCGTGTGTATGTAGTACTTTACGGGGTGAGGATAGCTGGAAACTTTTCTCGGTATCACTTTATTCTTGATATCCTCCAAGATATGGTCTAGGTCATTTGCCACATCTAAAGCGCTCCGGGGCCTATGGGCAGGGTTTTTCTCTAACATAACCATAACATAACTAGCCAATTCCTCAGGGATGTCGAAAGGAAGATCGGGGACGGGGTCGTTGACCTGGGCTGCGGCGATGTCTACGGGGGCTGTGCCGGTGAAGGGCCTGTAGCCGCTTAGCCCTTCGTAGAGCACGATCCCAAGCGAATATATGTCGCTTTGGGGAAGAGGTTTAAGGCCTTTGGCCTGTTCGGGGGCGATATACTGGGCGGTGCCCACCACTCTTCCGGCCTGGGTGATTTGAGCTTGATTGGCCGAGTAGCTCACTCCGAAATCGGTTATTTTTACCTTCCCTTCCGGGCTGACCATAATGTTTGCGGGCTTGATGTCTCTGTGGATGACGCCGTTTTTATGCGCTACATACAGCCCCTTGGCTACCTGGGAAATCAAAGGGAGGAGCTTTTTGGGAGCCACCCTCCCCTCTTCCTTATAAAGCTGGGCCAGGGAAGGCCATGGGATGTATTCCATTATCAAAAACCCCATGCCGTTGTTTTCGTAGTAGTCGAAAAGCGCCGCTATGGCGGGATGGGCGAGATAGGCGGAGTTTTTAGCTTCTATCCTCATTCTTTCAAGCCTTGACGAATTTTCTTCCAGATCCCCTCTGAGGGCTTTGACAGCCACTTCCCTCCTCGCTCCAAGATCGTAGGCCTTCCACACTTCTCCCATGCCGCCTTGCGCTACGCGTTTTTCAAGCCTGTAGCGGCTGTGGATGATTTGGCCCTCAATCAGCTTCATTTTTCAGCCTCTTTTATTACGCTGTCCATAAGGGAAGCGGCCTGGGAGGATGTGGCGTTTTGAAGCATTACCGCCACTACCGTATCCGGATTCGAAGCGGAAAATCCTGCGGCCAAGCCATCGCTGCGATCGGCCTGGGAAGGGTCTTTGACCTGGGCCATGACGGAGGCGAGCGGGCCCAAAGAGGGGTCCTGCACCTTCGTAAGGTTTTCCATCATGGATTCAATCTGGCCGGCCTGGGAAGAGGTGAGGGGGGAGGAGAGGCGGGAAGGGATGGAAGAGGAAAGGACTTCGAGGCTGGAAGAGAGGGTTCTTTTCACAAGTTCCGGCTTCATGACCGTTCCGCCGTCCGCTATGGCGCCTACCATCATGGCTTCCTGAAGGAGCGTGACTCCTGCGCTCCCTTCTCCTGCCCCCGCCAAAGCAAGGTTTTCTTCATCTCCCACATTTCCAAGAGATGAAGCCGAAGAGAGCATCGGAGAGCCGCTTCCCTTTTCCCCGCAGATTTGTATTGGGGATCCGAATCCAAACGAGGCCGCTTCCTTTTTCAGGGCTTGGGACCCGAATTTCTGGGCAAGGATCGCGAAGGCCGTAGAGGAGGAATAGGAAAAAGCCTCGGAGAGGGCCATTTTGCTTTCCATGCTGTATGAGGGGTAATAGACCCTGTTGGCTATCACCATTCCGGAAGGAAGCTTGAAAGTCGTAGGAGCGGAAATCTGATCGGCAAGTCCCATTCCTTTTTGAAGGGCGAGAGAAGAAGTGAGGATATTGAAAGTGGAGCCCGGGTTTATCAGGTAGGAAGTGGCCAAATCCGTAAGGAACCCCCTTTGAGAGAGGGAGGAATAGAGGGATCGGGCCTCCTGGGAATTGTGGACGGCCAGCAGGTTGGGGTTGTAGCTGGGAGAGGTGGCCAAAGTCAAAATGGCTCCCGACTTGGCGTTCATCACTACGACGGCTCCGGTCTTTCCCTTGAGAAGGGAATAGGAGTACTGCTGGAGGGGGGCCTCTATATTGGTTTCCACATTCACCTCCCCCTCTTCCTGGCCGTCAAAAATGGATTCGAACTTTTGCTGCCATACGCTCCCGTTGCCGCTGGAAAGCACTTTGTCATAGCTCATCTCCACGCCCTGGCTGGGGGGGGCGGCAATAGAAAAGAACCCTGTCACGGGAGCGAAGGCCTCCCCCTTGGGGTAGGAACGCTGGTAGTTGAAAGAGTCATCGCTTTTCTGGCTCAAAGCCAGAATTTCCCCGCCGGACGACAAAATTTCGCCTCTGGCCATCCCTACTTCATGGTAGAAGGCCGCCGTATTTTCCGGGTTAGCATCCAAAGAGGGGGCGTAGATGATGGACCAAAAGAAGGTGGAACAGGTAATTATGAGAAACAGCACCAAAACGGCGATGAAAAGCTGGCGCATGGACTTATTCACCTTGACCTCCTAAGAGCCGAAAGGTCTAAAAGCCCGGTGCCGTTTTCAGAACCGGTGGGCCTGGGGGATTTGTCGATGACTAAAAGGAGCATCAAAATCAGCCAGTCGGCGGTGAGGCTGGATCCTCCGGAAGCCAGGAAAGGCATCGTCAGGCCCGTCAGGGGGAGGACCAGGGTGATTCCCCCGGCTATCGTAAAAATTTGGAAGGCCAAAGAAAACACCAGGCCGGAAGCCAAAAGCTTTCCAAAACCGTCGTCGGTCCTCATGGCTATGACGAATCCGGCCGTTATAAGGCACAGGTACATCAAAAGCAAGAGGCATATTCCCACAAATCCCATCTGTTCGGTGAGGGAGGAATAAATGAAGTCGGAATTTGCGAAGGGGGTGAGGGCCGGATACCCTTCCCCGAATCCCGTGCCGAAAAGGCCGCCCGCCCCTAAGGCGAACAGGCCCTGAACAATCTGGTAGGAACTTCCGTAAGAGCGGGTGTAAAGCTGCTTGGAGAAGGGGTGGAGCCAGATGTCGATGCGGGAAGAAAATGTCGGAAACAGGCCTGCGGAGGCGAAGAAGAGGATGATGAAGGCCACCACTCCGCACAGCACCCATATTTTCTTCTTGCTTGCCACATACACCATGCCCGTAAACAGGGCGAAAAACATGAGGCAAATTCCCAGGTCCCCCTCTGCCACTAAAATCACGGCCACAAGGATCCACACGGCTGCCAGCGGCCCCGTATCCTTAAGCCTTGGCAACTTCCCCTTCCCCGCTTTTGACTTTTCCTGAAACTTATCCCTGTGGGTAAAGAGGTAGGAAGCGAAGAAGATGGCCAAAAACAGCTTCGCAAATTCGCAGGGCTGCCATGAAAAGCCTCCGAACTTCACCCATACTTTCGCCCCGTTCACCCTTTCTCCGATTCCCGGCGCCAAAGGGAGCGCCAAAAGAATGAGGCCTATGGCCATAAAGGCGTAGGAGAGGCGGCGAAGCTTCCTGTAGTCGGCAAAGAAGGCGACGAAAAAAGAGGAAAGGGCAAGGGCCACCGCCAGCCAGATCATTTGCCTCAGTCCAAAATCGGTGGCGGAACCGTTTTGGGCGTATTCCAGGTCGATTCTGGTGATTTGCGTTATTCCAATCAGGGAAAGAAGGAGGCCCACTGGGACTATAGCCTTTATGCTGTTTGGAATCTTTTTGTCTACAAGGACCGTCAAGAGGACGCCGAAGGCGCAGTCAATGCCTCCAGCAAGCAGATAGGGCCATGAAATTTTGCCGGAAAGCTTCAGCATCATGGATGAGAAAGCCAAACACCCTATAAACAGGGCGAAAAGGGTAAGGTATATCCTTTTGCCCTTGGACGGCCTTTTCGCTTTTTCGGGAGGCTTTCTCATTTTTACGCCTTCCCCGCTTTCAAATCATCGGCCTTTTGGAGGGCCTGGGAAAGGGAAGAGGCGTGAATGCCCTCTTGAAGCTGCTGGCGCAGGGAGGGGGGAAGGGAAGAGGTGCTCATATCCGTAGGCTGCTCGAGGTGAGAAAGCCTGATTCCCAAAATATCCGTAGAGACCCCCTTGTAAACTGCCACATAGCCTTCCCATTCGCCCACGTAGTACTGCGTTTGACTCCAGTAAAAAAGGTATCCCCCTACGGAAAGTATTGTAGCGAGGCAGAAGCATAAAAATATCCAAACGGTCGTTTTCCACCTCTTGCGCCTCTTTTTGTTCTCCCGGATCTCCTCCTTTCCGTACTGCTCCAAAACTTCGGCATCCACGGGATCTGCAGGATTCAGGTTCTTTCCGCTTACTATCGGAATTTCAGCCGTATCCGCCGGGGGCTCGTCAAAAGCGGAAGGATCTTTCTTCTTGTCCTTTTTCTCTTTCGCCTTTGCGGCTTGCGCCTTTTTTCTTTCAGCCTCTTCTTCCTTTTCCTCCGCCTCCCGCAAAAGATCGCTTGCCCTTTTTAAAGGCGAATCCTCCTCTATGAGGGGAGGGGCGATTTTCACCTTTTCGCGCGTAGTTGCGATTATGGACTCCAGGCTCTCTTCCACTGCCCCCGCTATCAGAGCAGGCCCCCGGGGGGCGGATCCCTGAAGGCAGTCTGCCACTACGGCGGTAATATTGTCGGAACTTCCGGCTTTCAAGGCCATGTTTACAAGGGTCTGGGCGCAAAGCTCTTCGTCTTTGATTTTCTGAAGGGTGTCTTCTATGGTGCTGTCTTCCAAAGACCCCGACAGGCCGTCGGAGCAAAGCAGGCACCTGTCTCCGGGTTTGGCCTTCCTCACGCAGATATCGGGGAGGGGGTTGATGTTGAAGTCCCCTACCACCCTCATAACGACGTTTTTCTGGGGATGGATTTTGGCCTCTTCTTCGGTGAGGACGGAGGAGTCTATAAGGTACTGCACATAGCTGTGATCGTGGGTGAGGCGGATTAATTTCCCGTTTTGAAGAAGGTAGACCCTGGAATCCCCTATATGGGCCAGCACCCAGTATCCGTTTATCAAAAGCAGGGCGTCTACCGTGGTGCCCATTCCTGAAAGCGCCTTTTCTTTGGACGCCTTTCCCACTATGGCGTCATGGGCGAGAAGGATGCTTTTTTCCGCGGCCCTGCACACCGCCTCCACATTGTGCCTGAAGGCTTTGGGGTGCTCCATGTGGCTGAGGGCCCTGATAGCTATGGTGGAAGCCGTGGCGCCCCCGGCATGGCCCCCCATGCCGTCGGCCACGGCGGCCAGGGTGGCTCCGGCGAATCCGGAATCCTGATTGTCTTTTCTCACATACCCTTTATCGCTTACAAGGGAGGAAGAGAGATGCAGCTCCATCCCTACCTCAGCTCAAAGGAAGTAGCTCCCAGGCGTATCAGCTGCCCGGGTTTTATTATGACGGGTCCGGCAATTTGTTTTTCATCCAGATATGTGCCATTGGTGGATCCCAAATCTTCCAGAACCCATTCCCCTTTTTTGCTTTTGTATATTTTGGCGTGATGGGAAGAGATGAATTGATCTGAAACGACGATGGAGTTGTCTAAAGCCCTGCCCACGGTGCAGGAAGGGGGGAGGGGGAAAGTCATGCCGGCGTTTTGCCCGTCCACTATTACAAGGACGGTGGTGTCGCTTCGCGAAGGCGAAATCGGGGAAGGGGAAGGAGGGACGTGCGTCACCAGAGAGACGATGGAAGTTTGGGCCGCAGAAGGAGGAGTCGAAGAAGGGGAAGGGGAAGGGGCGGGGGAAGGGGAAAAAGCGGCCTCGTTTTTAGCTTCCTTCATTTGCTTTTTCCTCTTCCTCACCCACTTGTCCCTGGAGGGCAGAAAAGCCGACACATCCTTGTGCAAAGAACGGACCGCGAGCCATGCGAAAAGTATCAGCGCGAGAATAAAACTGTACTTCAGAACCGCATACGTCAATTCGGTCATAAGAGAGCCCTAAATCCCAATCAGGACCTCGGCTCGGAAGAAGCCCAGAATAAAATCCTCGTTCTCCCTATGGTAATCGTATTGCCATCTATCAAAGTGGCGGCGGGGACGAGGTGGCCTTCAACGTATACCCCGTTGGTGGAATGCAGGTCTCTGGCTACAACCCCTCTGGGAGTGATGGTGATTTCAAGATGCTTCCTTGAAATTCCGGGGTCGTCTATAACTATGTCGCAGTCGGAGCCCCTTCCGATTATGGTCTTGGCCGCCGTAAGCAAATACTGGCGTCCCGAAATCTCCAATACGGGAAAATCTTTGGCCTCGTTTTTATTGGTGACGGGGGCGGCGTTGCCCTGAACGCTTTCGCTTGTCAGCTTAAATTCCCCTTTGGAGATATCGAGGTTTTCCTCGAATATCACGGTCACGGGGCCCTCGAAGCTGTAAGATTGGTTGCCCGCGTACTTAGTCAGCCCGTCGGCCAGCTCATTTGCCAGGGATTCCGAGCCCCACTCCTCTATCTTGTCAAAATCAGGAGTGCTCAGCTCGAACCTGTATTCGTTTGGAACTATGGTCCTGTTTTGGGAAATCACCCTGGCTTTGGAATCCATTTCCTTTTCGAGCGCACCGGACAGATCAACAGGCTGCAGATCTTTCGATCCGAACCGGGAAAACACCCCGTTGACCCCGCGCTCAACGTGTTTTTCAAACCTATCGAGTATGCTCATTCGACCTCACTTATTCACTTATAGTCTAACAAGCGGAACTAAAAAATTTACACTGTCTTTTTCACGGCTTTTTCCGATTCCTTCCTTTGTTTTTTCTTCAGCCTCCTTAAAACGTAGATTTGGAGGGGCAAAGTCATTAAAGCCGTGCACAGCATCGCCACCGGTTGAGACATGGCGATGCCCAAAAAGTGGAAGAAGCGGGGGAAGATCAGAAGGGCGGGAATAAAGAAGATGCAGTTGTTGCCCAGGCCCACAATGGAGGCTATCACGACGTATCCCAGGTTTTGCTGCATCATGTTCGACATCACCACATAAGCGTTTAGCCAAAAGTCCACGCACTGCAGGCGAAGCGCCAGCGCCCCGTAGGAGACCACTCTGGAATTATCTATGAAGATGCCCACTATCTGGGGGGCGAATATAAATTCCAGAATGCATATGATTACCAGCAGAATGAAAGAGGCCGCCAAAATGAGGTTGTAGCCCTTAAGGACCCTGTCGTACTTTTTGGCCCCGTAATTGTACCCGCACACGGGTTGGTAGCCCTGTCCGATTCCCACCTGTATTACGTTTCCAAAATTGATGATTCTTCCCACTATGGTCATGGCGCTTATAGCCACGGCCCCATATCCGGCCGATACCACGTTGAGAAGATCCGAGGATACCGCGAAAAGGCCGTTCCTTATAAAGCTCGGAAAGCCTACCGAAAAGATTTCCTTCCACATCGTGCCGTTAAAGGAGATCATTTTCACGCTCAGCTTGGCTGTAGCTTTTTTTATGTAAATCCAGAGCATTATCACAAAGCTTATGGCCTGGGCGATGGCGGTGGCCACGCCCGCCCCGAATACCCCCAGATGCATCGCGAACATGAAAATAGGCTCAAGGACGGCGTTTACTACTACGCCCGCGATCATGGCGATCATGGATTCGGTAGGGTAGCCCTGAAACCTCATGGCGGGGTTCAACACGTAGGTAGCGCAAAACAGGGGGGCGATCCAGAGCAGGGGCTGAAGGTACTGCCTGGCCAAAGGGTCTACTGAGGGGGTGGAACCCAGAATGTGGATGAGGGGGGTCTGAAACATCAGCCCAAGGCCCCCCAGAATTATCCCCAAAACTATAGATCCGAAAAGGGCCGTGGAAATCAGCTGCTCGGCCTTCTTTATGTTCTTTTTGCCCAGCTCTACCGACACCCTGTTTCCCGCGCCTATTCCCAAAAGCAGGCCGAACGCCTGTATGACGACTATCACAGGCATGCATACGCCCTCCGCCGCGCTGGCCGCCGCGCCCATCGATCCTACGTAGAAGGCATCCACAAGGCTGTAGCTGATGCCGACGATATTGGAAACTACCGATGGGATCGCCATTTTCGTTATAAGTCTTCCCAGCGGCGCCTGGGTCATTTCAATATATTTTTTATCCTGCATCGAAAGGCTTCTTGGTGTGATTTACGAAGGTATTTGTATGAGATAATTCAAATGTAGGATTTTACTTATCCGATTAGACATCGGTTTTGAAAAAGGGTGGACCATGTTTTCTGCTCTGCAAAATCTAGCGTCTACAGGCCGTTTCGCTCCAAGCCCCACAGGAAAACTTCACATAGGAAACGTTTATACGGCGCTGGGGGCGTATTTAAGCGCTAGGAGTTTCCCCCATTCCCGCTTCATTCTCAGAATCGAAGATCTCGACACTTCCAAAGACACCCGCAGGGAAAGCGAAAAGATAATAGAGAACCTCGAATGGCTGGGCTTTGACTGGGACGAACTGGTGTTTCAGTCAGATAGGCTGGATATTTACAGGGAGGCCCTGAAAGAAATCGGAAATGCGAATCCGGAAGATCCTTTGCTCTACCCCTGTTCCTGCTCGAGGAAGGAAATCTGCGCTCAAAGCCCTGCAGATCCCATAGACGGCATGAGGGTGTACAAAGGGAAGTGCAGAAAAGATCCCCCTCCCTCTTCAGAGGGCTGTTCAATCAGGCTCAAAGTTCCGCACGCCGGAGAAAAAAGGGTGGAAGTGAGGGATTTTATTTTCGGACCCCGCATTTTCGATCTTGAAAGGCAGATTGGGGACGCGGTTTTAAGGAGGAGAGACGGACAGTTCAGCTACCAGCTGGCGGTAGCGGTAGATGACGGGATAGAAGGGATAGGGCAAGTGGTACGGGGAAGGGATCTTCTCAAAAGCAGCGCCCTCCAGATTTACATCCGCCGGATTTTGGGGCTTAAAGACTTAAGGTTTGCCCATCTGCCTCTGATTTTGGAAAATGGAGGCATGAAAATGAGCAAAAGCCGGGGATCTGCAGACGTCTCCCTCCTCAGGGAGTGGGGGGCCTCCCCTGAGCAGATCATCGGATTTTGCGCATGGCTCATGAACCTGTATTCCGCCCCTCAGCCGCTGCCTATGGGAATAGAAGAGTGCGTAAAGCTCTTTTCTTACAAGAAAGTAAAGTTCGGCCCCAACAGGCTGAAAGACAAAGAGCTTCCGACTTACTTTTCGGATCCTCACTGGTGGAAGGGGAGCGGGAGCAGTCGCAGAAGGATTGATTATGGCATATATGGATAATAAAGATCTTGCCAATACTGAGATATCCGAAAGAAGAGAAAAGGAAATAGAAGAAGCCGTTTCCAAGGTGATGGAAGCGGTGGATGCGGCCGCAAAAGGCAGGCCCGTGCGCGTGGTCGCCGCCACGAAGACCCGGGATGTGGGAGAAGTGATGGCCGCCATAAGGGGCGGAATAAAAGTCATTGGGGAAAACAGGGTCCAGGAGCTGGAAGAAAAAATGCCCCTCATTTCTGCCGAGTGCCAAAAGGCCGGCATTTCCGTCTCCGCCCACCTTATAGGCCAGCTCCAGAAAAATAAGATCGCCAAGGTGCTTCCTTTAGTCGACTGCATTGAAAGCGTAGAAAGCTTCGACAAAGCTCAGGAAATCTCGGAAAGGGTGCCGGCGGAAAGGCTCCTAGACATCTACCTCGAGGTAAACGAATCGGGAGAAGAAAGCAAGAGCGGATGCAGGCACGAAGAGGCTTTCGACTACGCCCGCTCCATATCTTCCCTCCCCGGTCTTAAGCTTGTAGGCCTAATGACTGTGGCCGATCCTGCGGAAGGAAAGGCATGCTTTGAAAGGCTAAGGGAGCTTAGGGATAAAATTTGCGCCGAAGTTGAAACCTGCCAGAGGCTCTCTATGGGAATGAGCGGAGACTTTGGAGAAGCTATCGCCTGCGGAGCCACGGACGTCAGAATCGGGACGGCCATCTTCGGGAAGAGAAGCTTCAAATGAGGGTAGCTAGGTTCACCAAAGATGAAGATCTGCCAGAGTACGGATTTGTCCAGGAGGACAAGGGGAAGAAAATAGTAGCCGTCCTCTCCGGAAATCCCTTCGCAGGGGATGCAGCCCTCTCGGGACAAAGATTTGATCTATCGGACGTGCGACTTCTGGCACCCAATTTTCCTCTGAAGATTTTCTGTTGCGATGGGTTTATGGACTTTTACTTGAAACCCGCCACCTGCGCAGTCGGACCTGACGACGTCCTTGACATTCCAGATTGGAGCCGGGGGATAGAAGTTAGGCCCGGTATTGGGATAATTATCGCCACTTCCACGAGAAACTGCCCAGTTTCGGATGTGGAGAACCATATTCTAGGCATAACCTGTGTTTTGGATTCTACAGCGCTTTCGGATAGAAGCCATGTGTGCAATACGGCTTTCGACGACTCTCTAGCCATAGGACCTTGGATAGAAACCAAGATAGATCCTGACACACGCCTTATCTTCGGGCAAGAAAGGCCGGAAGATATACGCGAACTTCTAAAGTGTGCCCTCAAAAATATTTCCTTTATTTCCTCTTTTTCTACACTGCTTCCTGGAGACATGGTGGTGGCAAGAAGCCAAAATAAACAGATTTTTGAGCTGCCTGACGAAGTGAGGGCAAAGATCGAAAACTTAGGATATATCAAGGCTTATGTACGCAAGGAAGGAGAAGATCAAACTTCTTTGCCCCTCTCCTAATCCAAATTCCCTACATGCATCCGATAAGGACATAACCTAACTTGGGCCCAGCTGAAGCTGCGGCATAGCATCAAGTTGCCTCATTAATTTGCTTTTGCCTGGTTTTGCTAACATTTAATAGGGTATATACATATAATGAACATTAAATTCATAATGTAAAAAGTTAATTAAATAGCATTTGCACGAAATTATTCGGACTGGTTCACATCCTTGTCAATTCCGATTTATAATGCAACTAATAGTCTGTTTCTCTCCTATGAAAAAGGGTAATTATGACTGAAAAATATGCAAACCACAAGGGCGCTAAGCTTGGTGCCGGGATCATAGCGGGAGCCGCAGGCATAGCCGCTATGTTCTCCGTTGTAGCACCAGCCAACGCAGCTACCGTAAAGGAAGAAAACATCGGGGGGGGGGGCGTCTTCTAGGCTCGCCAGCTACGATCGGCTGAATGGGGCAAAGAAGACTCTAAACTTCCTTGAAAATCAACTTGACCTGTCGAATTTGACTAGGGGAAATCTCACCCAAGCCAAGCTGGAAGCAGTTACAGCTTCCCTTCAGGGCATAACTTCCGAACTCCAGTCCATGTGCCATGGGGCTTCCTTGCTCCCTCTCAATCAAATTGCTTCTCAGCTCAAGGCATTGAGGGACGAGCAGGGAATGAGGCTTAACCAAAATAGCCAAAGTGAAATGCGCGCTTGCCTTCAAAAAATTACTTCTTCTCTCCAGAATATGGTGGGAAATACCATTAACAAGTTGACAGAAGAAAGTAAAGATAACCAGGAAGCCCTGAAAAACGCGCAGAAGCAAATGGCTTCTGATGCAAGTGCGTTGTGGTCCCAAGCCGCCGCTTACAAGGAAGCAGTAAGCGCGCTTCAAAATCCCGCCAAAAAGGCTCTTTCAAATGCGGAATCTGCAGCGAGCACTACCCGTGAAGCGCTCCAGAAGGCAGAAAATGCTGCTTCTAGCACTAAGGATGCCTACACCACTGCCATGCAAGGGGTTATCACATCTGCCAAAAAGGCTCTTTCAAATGCGGAATCTGCAGCGAGCACTGCCGGAGATATTTCCAATATCAATACCGAGACAAATACCGATGCGCAAAACGTTTTAAGTTATGCCCAACACGCCAACACCAATCTGAGCAACGCGGAACAGGCTAGCAGCCCAGATGCAGCTGTAGAGGCCCTGCAAAGCGCGCAGAGCGATATAACGAATGCCATTCAGGCGGCGCAAAAAGCAGTCAGCAACATGCAAACTTCCGGACTTTCGGAGGCCGGTGCGCACAACGCCCAATACGACCTTACAACCGCCAAAGCCGCCAAAAGCGCCGTTGCCAATGCACTTCAAAAGGCCTTGGCTTGGCAGAAGGCCGAAAATACCGCTACAGCCGCACAAACCGTTTCCTCCTACGCTCAGGATGCGTTGCAAGATGCGACAAATGCAGATACGTACCTAAGTGAAGCCAAGAATGCTACAAGCACTTCTTCACTGATTTCTGCCCTGACGAGCATGCAAAATCTTGTCGACAGCGCCGTTTCCAATGCTAATGACGCCATCTCTTCCATGACGGATGCGGGCTACTCTCAAAAGAGTATTAACAATGCTAAGTACGATCTCGACACCGCCACTGCAGTTAAAACGGCTCTTTCCAACGCCCTCGCTGCAGCTAATGAACTTCAGACTGCAAAGACCCAGGAAGCTAATGCAAGAGCGGCCTTAGAGAATGCTACGTCCACAAAAGAACAGCTTCAAAATACCTACCCATCTGCCCTCGAGGACATCTTGAGCAAAGGGCAACGTGCTGTGAGCGAGGCACAATCAGCGAATAACAGCATAGATACCGTCTATAGCGCCATGCCTTCTGATGCGACAGTAAAAGCGGTCAAGGGGTTAGCTTCACAAATACTTGAAAAGGCCAACCAAGCCTACAACGATGTGAAGGACCTTACCTCTTCTACGCCCTTGAATGAGGCAATTATTTCTCTAAGTTCTGCTAAGACAAACACTGATAGCGCTATTCAGTCTGCCGAACAGGCCATAGAAGAAATGCAGTCGGCAAAGTTGGGCACATCCTTCATCGAAGGCGCTCAATATGACGTAAATATTGCAAAGGATGTGCAGACTGCGATTGATACAGCCCTACAGGATGCCCAAGGCCTTCAGTCTGCCACAAGCCAAATAGCTTCCGATAACTCCACTTACTCTTC
Organism: Aeriscardovia sp.; assembly: GCA_017632855.1. Lineage (GTDB taxonomy): Bacteria > Actinomycetota > Actinomycetes > Actinomycetales > Bifidobacteriaceae > RGIG1476. The sequence goes on along the minus strand of JAGBQM010000014.1, from coordinate 4,187 downwards.
TGCACAGCAAGCGGAGGCTGCAGCAAATACAAAATGCGCCAATGCGTTGACTGCCCTTGACGAAGCTGCAAAAAAGGCTCTTCCAAATGCCTCTTCAGCGGCATCCGAAGCCTCTTCAGCGGCATCCGAAGCGAGTTCAATGGCTTCATCAGCCAAAACTACCTTCAAAAGTGCAATGGCCCAAATAACTGCACCTGCTCAGAAGGCGTTTGAAAATGCGAAGAGTGCAGCACAGACGGCTGCAAAATTGGCCGCTTCAGCCCAGAATGTGGCTAAAGAGGCAAACGCGGTAGAGGGCTCGGCCCAGTCTGCCTATCAGTCGCTTCAAGAAGCTGCAAACGCATCAACTCCATCAGATGCCCAGGCCTCTCTCAATTCCGCCCAGACTGCGATAACTGCTGCCTTGAGCGATGCAAATACGGCCATCGGCGATATGAAATCCGCAGGTTACTCCGACACCGATGCCAAGAACGCAAGTTACGATCTGGGAACCGGCGAAGCCCTTTCCCTAGATGGAGCCCTTAGCGCGCTGAAGGACTGGACTGCTGCTGTAAACGAATCTACGGCTGCACAACAAGTCCACAATGCCGCCATGAAGATAGAAAATGATGCTGAGAGCGCAAACTCTGACCTCGCTAATGCCATGAGTTCTACGGATCCCTCTGAAGCTGCAAAGTACCTTTCTTCCGCCCAGGATTTAGTATCTAATGCTCTAGCCCAGGCAAAAGACGCCATCGCTTCTATGACGGATGCGGGCTACAGCAAACAGAGCGTTGCTAGTGCTACTTATGATCTTGAGACTGGAAATGCAGCCGCCAAAGCCCTGCAAAATGCCTTAAATGACGCAAACAGCTGGGCTGCAACAAATGCAAGCTATGCCAAAGAAAAGGCCACTGTAGCAGATCTTAGCGAGAGCATCTCGCAGATGACTAAGCAGCTTAGCAATCTCGAATCCACAGCAGAAGAACTGGAAGTGGACTCCAAGATTCTTGCCGAGCCCTTTGCTTGGATGCCTTCCACTTCAAAGGCCTCCTATTCGTCAGCGGTCCCATCCTCGGCCGAGCGTAGCTCTCAGCCTTCTTCTAAAAATCTTGCAATCACCGGAGATGATGCAGTGGATGTTATTTTGGCTGCAGGAGGACTTGCAGGTCTAGGATTGGTCACTGAAGCCATCAAGAAGAATCGCGAAAGGCGCAGCGGCAAGAACTAAGTGTATTGATCTTTTCCCCTAATCACCTCAGCATTTCAAGCCTGAGGTGATTTCATTTGCCTACTAATTCGACAGAGGAAATATTGTTGCCTCTGCCCGTCTTATAGCGTTGTGTGGTAAAGATGGGAAACATCCAAATTAAATCTATTTAAATCTATGCAAAACGATAAAAAATAAAGAAATAAAAACCCCTCGGCATAGGCAAAAATGGCAGGCTAACGGATTATTCCATCCTTGGCATGACTTGCGTCTTGGATTCTACAGCGCTTTCAGACAGGAGCCACATATGCAACACAGCCTTTGGCGACTCCTTGGTCATAGGCCCTTGGGTCGAAAGCAAAATCGACCCTGACGCCCGCCTGGTTTTCGGGGAAGATAAGGGGGAAGGCGTAAGGGATCTCCTGAGGTGCGTCATAAAAAATACAGCTTTCATCTCCACCTTTTCGACACTGCTGCCGGGAGACATGGTGGTAGCCCGCAGCCGCTTCTCCAAGAAAATGACCGAGGACGGCGAAGCGAAGGTAAAGATAGAAGGCCTTGGCTACCTTAGGGCCTATGTGAGAAAAGAGGAAAGCGAAGAAGCCTCAAACTCCTGAAGCGGGGCGGCAAAAGAAGGCCTCGCCGGGCCTCAGGCTTTGCCTGCAAAACCCTTTCCGCATCCCTCTCTTTAAGATGCGTATAGGATTTGGGCGGGACAGGCTACAATTCTTCACACGGCTGATGCGCATTTTTCAGGGCGCTTTTCAAGTTCCCTTTTGCCCGGAAACGGTAAACCTGACCGAGATTTTGGAAGAGGAGGGTAAGAAAATACACCCTCACCTGCCTAGACTACGGCTGTATAAGTCAGAACAAGACTTCAATTCATTGCACGAAAATTTCGGAATACGGATAAAAAGGCGGCAAAAGCGAAAAACGGCCCTTTAAAATAAAACCACCCTCGTTAAAGGCAGGAAACAAACATTAAAAACCGCTGCGCTTTTTTTGGAGGCGGCTTAAGGTTTTGGCTATCGGACTCCAACTGCGAAGCCAGCGCAGAGTCAAGATACAGGCCCGGGAATTTAACGAAGCGGAAAACAAATGGCGCCTCATCCCGCTTACCTTTTTTTACAAGGAAACCTAAATGAGGTTCTTGGCAATTTAGGTTCATGGGAATTGCGGCAAGAAGATTTTTAGAGGGCAAAGCGCTCTTAAGGGATGCAAAAATCCGAAGACCTGAAATTTGGAGGACGCCGATAAGGGAAAATCTCCCGATACCGGAAAAAGGGATTTTAAAACCAAACTGCCTTGCAGAGAAATATACCGGACCTCCCGGGGCAGGCGAAAAAAGTTTTCCGACCAAGCTGCCGCCTTAAGAAGGGAGCGCGGATACTTCCAGCTTTTAAAGAGTTCGAATAGATCTCAAAATTTTCCCGCGCCACGCTCTTTCCGGCATCTGGGGACTTTTATATACACGTTCCAATTTTCATGATTTTACATTTTGCAAGGCGCATTTCAAACACTTAAAGCGTCAAACCCCTCTTTTAAACCCAACCCTTTTAAAAACCGGCGCTGAGGGTTTAAGCGCAGAAGAAGACGTAAGATCGCTTTCGCCGTCATTTGGCGGGCGGGATCGCTTAAAAAGAAAGAGGTGTGTTAAAGGCGTATTAGAAAGTAAAGAACTGTTACGCTTTAAATCCTTTAAATCCTCCGATTTTATTTTGAGATGTTTTCGTATATCAAACTGAAACTGCGCCGGAAGATGAATCCCCAAGGCAAAGAATGGGAATGCGGCTGAGCAAGTTTTCTAAAAAATACTGCCGCCCGTTGCAAAACCGGTATACCTTCGAATTAATCCGATATGCAAAACCGCCGAATCACAACAGTCAAATTCCGCTCATTTTAAAGGCAAGTTCGCACTAATTAACAGACGAAATTCCGAAATGATACTAGGCTTATTTTTCTGTTATTCTAAATGTAAAAACAGGGAAATCCTATTGCGTTGGAAGGAGCTTGTCATATGGCAAAAAAGCATGCTGCTCATGCTGCCAATGGCAAAGGCAACAAGTTAGGCGTAGGAGCCATAGCTGGAGCGGCGGGCGTAGCAGCCATGCTTTCAGTTGTAGCTCCCGCCAATGCCGCCACTGTGCAGGCTAAACAAGTTGGAAGCAAACTGGGTACTGAGCTGGCCCATTTAAGAAGGCTAAACAGCGCCGAAGGGGTGTTGGACGCCCTTGAAAATCAACTTGATTTGTCTAAAGACCTGAAAGGCAATCTCACCCAGGTCAAGTTGGAGGATGTGACCGCATCTCTGCAGGCAATTACATCCAAGCTCCAACTCTGGCTTAAAGGTACCGCAAACGCCAGTAACTCTTTGGCTCAAATTGCTTCCCAGCTCAAAGACATAAGAGGGGAAAATCTAAACCAAAAAACCCAGAGTGAAATACGCGCTTCGCTCCAGAAAGTTCTCTCAAATCTCCAGGGAATAGTCGAAGGCGCCATAAGCAAGAACCAGGCGGAACTTCAAAATCAGAAGAACGCTCTCGCTGATGCTCAGGCCCAGGCCGCTTCCGACAAGGAGGCGTTGTCAGCTCAGTCTGCCGCCCTTACTGACGCACTCAATGCTCTTGCTGCGCCTGCCCAGAAAGCCTTATCCAACGCTCAGTCGGCAAGCGCCACGGCCGGAAGTAAGGCCACCTCCGCAGCCGCTGCCGAAGAAACTGCCAAGACCTCGTACCAAAGCGCAATGGGCAGCCTCCATGATTCCGCCCAGAAAGCCTTATACAACGCCGAATCTGCTACCAGTACTGCAAGAAATGCCATTAGTATCATGCAAGGCGCCAGAGGCGCGTATTCTGCTTCCATGCAGGGGCTCATGACCTCTGCCCAGAAAGCCTTATCCAACGCTCAGTCGGCAAGCGCCACGGCCGGAAGTAAGGCCACCTCCGCAGCCGCTGCCGAAGAAACTGCCAAGACCTCGTACCAAAGCGCAATGGGCAGC